>JAQBHA010000001.1:0-2543 GCA_032128215.1 Nitrososphaerota archaeon
CATTCAAATACCCAAGACCAACATTGCCACCATATATGACACCAATCGAACCGCAAGTCGGCAAATTCTATAACAGCCCAGTTGCGCTAGGTGCAGGTGCAGGTGCAGTATTGGCATGTACGTTTGCAGCTTTAGGTTGTAAATTGAACACTTGGACATACAGATGGATGGCCGCTTGGTCAAAGTGGGACTAAAACTCCAACCTTTTCCTTTTCATTTTATTATCTATCTGTTAGAGTATTCTCTACTCCGAAAAATTTGATTAAAAAATACCACACAGCTTGTGATCTTTTATTGTCTATTTTGACAATATGTAATCTTGTGATTATTATATGTGAAACAGCAATACAGTCAGATTCTAACTATTCCAAAACCCTTTGTAAAATGGGCTGGTGGAAAACGACAACTAATTCCAATTTTAAATGAAAATTTACCTGAATCTTTTGGCACTTATTTTGAACCCTTCTTGGGAGGTGGCGCACTACTTTTCCACATGTTAACTGAGCGTAATGGTCAGAAATGTAGTATCTCTGATCTTAATTCTGATCTTGTTTTAGCCTATACTACTATTCGAGATAGAGTAGACGACCTTATCACATCACTAAAAAATCATGAAAAAAATTATCAAAAAGACTCCAAATCATACTATTACTCGATAAGAGCAAGTACTCCTAGAAGCCAAATTGAGAAAACTTCTCGATTAATCTTTTTGAATAGAACATGTTTCAATGGGTTGTACAGAGTCAATAGCAAAGGAAAATTCAATGTTCCATTGGGCAAATACACCAATCCAAATATTGTAAATGAGGACAATCTTCATTCAGTAAGTCATATTCTGCAATCAAGTAAAGTCAATATTCAATGCAGGGATTTTGAGGCAGTACTTGGAGACGCCAAAAAAGGTGATCTGGTATACTTTGATCCTCCATATCAGCCAGTTAGTGACACTTCTAATTTTACCAGTTATACAAACAAGGCTTTCACTTTTGATGATCTCAGTAGATTGTCAGAACTCTGCATGGATTTAGATTCAAAGGGATGCAATGTACTTTTGTCAAATTCTAATTCCAAAGAAGTTGCAGATATGTTCTCAAGAAAACCTTGGAAAATAACTAGGGTTCAGGCAAACCGTTCAATCAACTCCAACTCTAAAAAGAGAACTGGACACTTTGAATTATTGATTAAAAATTATTAGGAGCTTCGAACGGGATCTGAACCCGTGACCTTTACATTACCAATGTAACGCTCTACCAGACTGAGCTACCGAAGCACAAATTCACCATGTAGAAAATCCTTATAATTCTTGATTCCGGGCAAATTTACTCTAAACTGTTAAATTTCGCCCAGATTTTTATCCTTTTGGAGGAGTAATCAAGCCTGGCCAACGATGTAGGACTTAAGATCCTATCTTTCAGGAGTTCGTGGGTTCGAATCCCACCTCCTCCACCTATCTTGGGTTTTTGATTCCTCTGGAGTTTAGAACTTCATAGACATCTGGCAATGAGAATACAAATCCTACATGGACACAGTCTTTCTCATCGCAGAGCTGACAAAATAATTCGCCTTTTTGAATTGCAACTTCTGCAATTCTATTTTTGATATTGTCTTTAAGAATAACACGGTCATCATCCACTGAAATTTTTTCTATCTTTGGAGCATATCTTGCAAAGGTCTTGTCCTTTTGCATCATCTCCTCTAACATGTAAGTTACATACCCGGCAAAACTGTTAACGCCTTTCATTGTTAGGTCGTCTTTACTCTTTTGATAAACATCATGGAATTTATCATAGACAGTTTCTGAAACAGTGATTGATTTGAATCCGGCTTTTGGCAATTTACTTTTCCTTACCGTACAATAAAGTACTCAAGTATATAATGTTTTATTTTAAAATAATACTAATTCTAAATGAAAATTAGTCTTTATAGAATACTATAATCCAAGAGCATTATGGCAAAAGGCTATTCCACTGAGGAGATAAGAAAAAAATTAATTTCAATTTTAGATGATGCTGTTTCTGGTATGTCTGGAGTTGAGATTTCTGAAAAAATGGGTGTCAATAGAATCACAATGTCAAAGTATCTCAAAGTTTTTGCAGCAGAAGGATTACTCCGACAAAAAAATATCGGAAATGTCACTTTATGGTTTTTAGAACCTGGTCAAGAATCCTTTAATTTCCCAGATGATTATTTCAAAGTGACCACACAATATCTTGATTATTTGGTTAAAGGTACGGAGAATCAAGTATACTCTTTAATTCGTAATTGCTTACATTCTGGAGGAACCGTAAATCGCTTAGTATTAGAATTAATTTTCCCCTCTATTGATTATGTCAAGAAATTATTTGATGATGGAAAAATTGCAACTTCTGAACAAAATCTATTGATGAATACTATTTCAAAGTCGCTTCAAATTTTTAACCAAATTCAAGTTGTCTCTGACGTTAAAAAGAATATTGTTGTTATAGCAGATAATGCTTATAGCCGATTATATTCTGAAGCTGCCTCGGCAGTTTATAATTCTGAAGGATGGAATTTTTCTGAGT
>JAQBHA010000002.1:0-2540 GCA_032128215.1 Nitrososphaerota archaeon
AATAGGATGCTTTGAGGAAGCATGTAGAAATGTAGTATGTACTGGAGCTACCCCAATTGGCATGGTTGATCACCTACAATTTGGAAGTCCTGAAGATCCTGAAATTTTTTGGACTTTTTTGGAATCCTTGAAAGGAATAACAGATTTTGCAAAAAATTTCAAAATCCCATGTGTTGGAGGAAAGGTTAGTTTCTACAATGAAACTCCTAATGGTCCTATCAAACCAACTCCATTAATCGGCGTATTAGGTATTATTGATAAACCACCCCTTCGTTGGCGTCAAATATCAAATGACGATATTCTTGTAATTGTAGGACAAACAAAAAATGAGTTGGGAGGCTCGGAATACATTGAATATATTCATGGATTGATTGGAGGTAAATGCCCAAAGGTTGATTTTAAGACATCAAAGCAAAATATGGAGACAATTTTGGAGATAATTAGAGAAGACCTTGTAAAATGTGTTCACGATTGCTCAAAAGGGGGTATGGCCATTGCAGTTGCAGAACTGTGCATGGAAAATAATATTGGATGTAAGATCTCTTTAGAAAAAATTCCATCTGAAAAACTCAAAACTGATCAATTACTATTCTCAGAAAGTCATTCTAGATATCTTATCGTTATAGAGAAAAAAAACCTAAATCAAATACAGAATATTTTATCTAAGAACAAGGTACAGTATAATATGATAGGAAATTTTGGAGACACAAAAATAATTATTGAAAGAAACTCCAAACAAATTCTTAATCTAAGCGTTGATAAGGCACGATTAAAGTGGATGAACTCATTAGAGGAACTGGTGTTGCATGGTTAAAGAAAATTGTGGGGTTGTAGGGATATTTAGCTTAAACGGCTCAAATGTGATACCTATGGTAATTGATTCACTTCGTGCTTTACAACATAGAGGCCAAGAAGCTTGGGGTATAGCAATCCCAAAAAAAGAACCCATGAAAAAAATTGGCCTTGTATCCGCATCTGCTTCAGAATTTAAAAAAATCTCAGAAGAATATGCTTCTCACGCAGCAATAGGTCATGTAAGATATTCTACAATTGGGAAAAGCAATTTAGAAAACGCGCAACCCCTTAAAGTCAAAGATCTATGCGTGGCTCATAATGGAACAATCTCAAATGTAGAAGAACTCTCAAATCTTGTAGGTGGATGTACTTTTACTCCACAAAATGCTAGTGATACTCTTGTAGCAGCTCAGCGTCTTGTATCTTTGATTTCTGAAAAAGGAAAACTTTCAAGTGCACTTTCAATACTCAAAAATGAAATGGTTGGATCATATTGCTTTACTTTCTTATCTGATGATAATTCTGTTTATGCTGCACGTGACCCGCAAGGATTCCGTCCCATGGTTTTAGGTCAAAAAGAAGAAAATGCTTCATATATTGTGGCATCTGAATCATCCGCTTTATCAGCTGTAAGTGCAAAACTGATTAGAGATGTAAAACCAGGAGAACTAATCAAATTTAGTAAAGACGGAATGGAATCTGAAATGTTTTCAGATGTTAATTCAAGATGTCATTGTTCATTTGAATTTACTTATTTTGCTCATCCTACAAGTAAAATGGAAGGAACAAATGTGTACATTGCAAGAAAGAAAATCGGTCAATACTTGGCCAGAAAATTTCCAATCAAAGATGCAGATATGGTTATACCAGTTCCAGATTCTGCAAGACCCGCAGCATTAGGTTATGCTCAAGAATTAGGCCTTCCTTTTGATGAAGGTCTATTAAAAGATCGTTATAGTAAGAAAGGACCTCTTAGAAGTTTTATCGAGCCCCACCAAAGCGATAGGATTGAAATTAATCGTTGGATTTTTCCCATCACTGAAATTATTGAAGGAAAACATGTTGTAGTTATTGACGATAGTCTGGTTCGCGGTACGAGCTCCAAAGCAATTATCAAAGCGTTAAGAAGAGCTGGAGCAAAAAAAATTAGTATGTTGATTACTTATCCACCAATTAGATTTCCTTGTTATGCAGGAATTGATTTTCCATCTCAAGAAGAATTAGCAACTTATGTTGATGGCAAGGATGCTACCCTGGAACAGATCACCGAAAAAGTCCGCTCTGACATCGGTGCCGATTTTCTTGGGTACAATGATTCTGAAAATCTTGCAAAAGCTATAGGCATTCCTCATGACGCTATGTGTTTTACATGTTCTACTGGAAACTATGAGTCATTAGGAATAAAACCTTCATTTAAGACAAGAATTGAGATGAAAGGCGAATAAAATGGAAATTGCCTATGTTTTAGTCAAAAGTGAAATTGCACATGAAATGGAGGTCTTAAATGAAATTTTAAAACTTGATGGAGTAAAAGAGGTTAAAGGAACATTTGGCCTTTATGATATTTTCGTAAAACTTGAGGCACCTTCAAGCACTGAAATTCAAAATATTATTACCAAAAAAATTCGGTATCTAAAACATGTAGTTTCTACTACTACTCTGTCAGTGATCCCAGAACAAGACGGTAACTAACTCAAATTTTTGCTAAAAGATTTATTCATATCATTCATACTAACATATAATAT
>JAQBHA010000003.1:0-15710 GCA_032128215.1 Nitrososphaerota archaeon
AACTGGGATTTGCTTACCTGTAGTATCAACTGCGTTGATTGAATAAAAAACCTCAGTAGGAATCTTAGATATTACATAAATGTCTTCAGGGATAGTTATTATCGGTTTGACACCATAAGCTGCATATGCTTCATTCACTGCAACTGTTTGTAAAATTATCATGGAAAAAACTACAAATGTAGTTAGGATTGGCCGCCTCATTTCTCTAATCAACCGCAAACCATGTTAACGTGGTCAATGAATATATGATGAAGTTAAGGCTTACTACTATATCGGACTAAGGATGTGCATTTTAAAATCACAGAAAAATGTGTGAGAATATGTGAGTATTAGGATGTAAAAAAAGCCAATTGATTAAAGAAGATGTTTTGTTAAATTTTACATACAAGTATCTAACTATAACTTTCTTGTAATACACGCTAATGCCTTTTAAATTCGTAAATTGGTTTTTAGAACAACAGGACACACCTGGTTTGCTTGGAGAAATTGCTAGAAATTGTATGAATGATCCTAAATTTCCTACACAGGCAAAATATCCCGAAGAGATTTTTGATTATTTCAAAAACAAAAAATCAACTAAAAAAGAAATTCAGGCAATTAAAGCCGCCTGGAATAAATATAGAAAACTAGGTAAGGTCAAAGCTATATCATTGAGTTTGCTTAGAGCTAGGATTTAGAAAATCCTTTTAGGTTTTAATACAGTAAAATACAAATTAATCTATTGTTACAAGATTCTCAATATTTTAGGAAGAAATTGGATCTAGTCTGAACTAATTTGGTGTCAAGGCATAGAAACAATGTTTAAAAAAATAATATGTGTGGTATAGTTATGAGTAGTCCAAAATCAGGAGAATCATGGTCACAATGGCTAGATTTTGATAAATCTAATGTAAATAGTATTCCAGAATGTGCAGGAGTTTTTGGGATGCATGCAGACATGAAGATCCTCTTTATTGGAAGTACTCAAAACCTCCGAAATTCATTATTTGAATCGCTGTCCACCCCATGTATAGACAAGGCAAAACGCTTTCGGTATATGATAACAGAATCGCCTGATCTAGTAAAAGTACAGATCCTAAAGGAGTATAGTGAAAAACATGATGGTAAGTTGCCATTATGCATGGAGAAGGAGTAAAACCAACTGAAAATGGGATTTACTACACAACAGTTGAGATGGTAAAAAAACTCCCAATCCTAGACCCATCAAAAAAGGAATTTGTAAAAAAAAAGTAGTTTCAAATACTACACCAAGGCCAATGAACTACACTATGGTAATCAAAGTAAACAAGGGAATTATCCCACCAAACCCAATGATGAACCCTGATTTGGAAATGGGTACGAATGGATGCACTATCCAATGAAATGTCTTTCGGTATCACAACCATTTGCAAATCTTATAGTTCAAGGCAAAAAAACAATTGAGTTAAGGGGTTGGAATACTAACTTTAGGGGAGAATTTCTAATCCATTCTCCACAAAAGATTAGAATAGATGATTGTAAAAGGCTAAAAATTAATCAAAAAACCCTAATCATAGGCGCAATAATTGGAAAAGCAGAGTTATACTACGTAAAAAAATACAAAACAAAGATTGACCTAAACCAAGATTCAAAAAAACATCTAGCATCTAAAAAATTTCAAAATAATAAATATGGTTTTTGTCTAAAAAATGCAAAAGCTTTCAAAATACCGATTCCTGCAAATGGACAATTAGGATTTTTCGAGATAAAACTAAAACCAGTAAAAATCAAAAAATCTCAAATCATTACTGATCTAATTGATGAAGAATACAGATATCAGTGGATTGGTCGTCACTAATTAAAAAAAATTGTATGGTCAGTCATCAAATCTTGGAAGCTTACCATTTTCATCAAATGTAGCTTGCACTAATTTGTCGGCATGACCTTGTTGTACGTTAAGATTATTTGCTACTTGGATTAGATCTACTCGTTTTATTGATGCATGATTAAAATACGCGTCACGAGCCTCAAGTAACGATCCTCCGTTATCAAGTACTACCTTCATTGCAGCTCTTGCACTGTCAACTTTGCTTTGCATGTAATCGAACATTCCCCAAAATACACCTTGGACACGTTCAGGTTTTTTTTCAACAAATTTTGTATACGCCGCCTTTGGCATTACGTCTTTATATTTTTCAACAAAAGCATCTAATCTTTCATCTAGTCGTTGTTGTGCAATAACTCTATTCTCTTCTACCTCAATTTGTTGTGCAGTTAGTTTGACTGGTTGTGTTTTTACTAGTGTTTTTTGTGCGTATCTTAGCTTCTGTTTCTCCATTTCGACAAGAATTTTCATTGCCAGTGGATCTTTTTGTAGTTCTTTAGAAGCCTTTACAACTGGTTCTGGAGTTGTATCAGACTCTGCAAAAGCAATTTGCATAGTACTTGTTCCAATCATTGCCATCATAGCTATGACTGACAAGAATACTGTTGGAATGATTAATTTTTTTCCCTGCGTCATTAAAGTGAGCAAGATTGCTTTACAAATAAGGGATACGTAGAATTGATAAGTTATCCATGTTTTTAATTTTGTAAATATATTGTAAATTGTTGTTGTATCTTTTGAATATTACTACTGATTTCTGTTTAATACCTATATTCAAAAATACCTTGCTTAAAAAAAATCATAAAATCATTGTTAATCTAAAAGATGGTTAGATATCCAATAATCAGAAAGAAAATTACCCAAAGAATTTTTAACCCAAAGCGATTTGGAAAATTCTTTATTTAGTATATATAAAGGTCCTTTATAAGGGACGTCGAAATGCCACAGACAAAGCCAATTGTGAGTGTTGAAAACGTTGTTGCATCTGCTTCTGTCGATCAGAAAATAGATCTTAACGAGGTTACAAAAAAATTTCCAGATACTGAATACCATCCAGATCAGTTTCCAGGTCTAGTATTTCGTCTTAAGGTACCAAGAACTGCAACGCTGATTTTCAGAACAGGAAAAATGGTATGTACTGGTGCAAAATCCGAAGAAATGGCAATCAAAGCAGTAAGAACTGTGGTTCAAAAGCTTCGAAAAGGTGGAATTAAAATTAAAAAAGACGCCGTAATTGTAGTACAAAATATTGTAGCTGCAATTAACCTTGGTGGAAAGATTCACCTAGAGCAAGCTGCTAGAACCCTACCAAGAAGTATGTATGAGCCTGAACAGTTTCCAGGTTTGATTCATAGAATGCTTGATCCAAAAACAGTAATTTTGCTATTTGCTTCAGGAAAACTAGTTTGTACTGGAGCAAAAAAAGAAGCTGATGTTTATCGTTCAGTTCATAACCTACACGCATTATTAGAAGAGAAAAAACTAATGATCTACGATGAGTAGATTCTATCCTTTCTTTTATATTTAATGAGATAAACTCTATTATCACATTCTATACACAAAAAATATGTTTTGATTATAACGACTAGATGCTAATGTCGGGGTTTTCTGATTTGAGCTTTTCCCAATCTGCTAGAAAATTCTTTAAACCAATATCGGTTAGTTGATGCTTTAGCATCTGTCCTAAAACAGCTGGGGGCAAGGTAACAATATCTGCACCAATCTTTGCTGCATCGACTACATGCATTGGATGTCTTACGCTGGCAACAAGAATTTGTGTTTTAAAGTTATAATTTGAAAAGATTTGTTTAATTTCTCGAATCAGACTCATGCCATCCTTTCCAACATCATCTAGTCTTCCAATAAAAGGACTGATATATTTTGCACCAGATTTTGCAGCAAGTAATGCTTGGTTTGGTGAAAATACTAGAGTAACATTTACTGGTATTCCTTCAGCTGTAAGTGCTTTACATGCTTTAAGACCGTCAGCAGTCATTGGGCATTTTACAACAACATTATCACCATACTTGCGGAGTCTACGACCCTCTTCCATCATACCTTCGTAATCTGTCGCAACAACCTCAAGGGAAACATCACCTTTGATGATTCTAGTGATTTCCTCCATTGTTTTTTGAGGGTCGCCTCCTTCCTTTGATAAAAGGGATGGATTAGTTGTGATACCATCTAGTAGTCCCATGTCATTATACTTCTTTATTGACTCTAGATTAGCAGTATCAAGAAATATTTTCATTATTTACTCGTGAGTTCCTTTACTTTTTTTGCTATATTAATAGATGTGATTCCATGCTTTTCAAGTAGAAGTGGAATTTCATTATCTCGTGCAGATTCACCAAACTTGTCCTGAGCACCTATCCTTCTTATTGGAACAGGATAGGTTTCAGAAACCACCTCAGCTACTGCAGAACCAAATCCTGCCATAATGTTATGCTCTTCACATGTAACAATTCCGCCTGTTTCTCTTGCTGCCTTTTCTAAAAGTTCCCTGTCAATTGGTTTTATTGAAAACATGTCAAGCACTCTACAAGAAATTCCTTCTTTTTTTAGGGATTCTGCTGCATCAAGTGCCATTTTTACGGTAATACCACATGCAGCAATGGTACAATCAGAACCGTCCCGTAATGTAATTCCCTTTCCAATTTCAAACTCTTGTGATTCTGAATGTATTACGGGAGTTTCAGAACGAGTCATTCTCATGTAGAATGGACCATATTGTTGAGAAATAATCCAAGTAAGCTTTGATACTGAAAGAGCATCAGCTGGAATTAATACTCGCATGTTTGGAATAGCACGCATTATTGCAATGTCTTCTAATTGCTGGTGTGAGCCACCATCAGCACCAACTGTTAATCCACCGTGTGAGGTAACCAACTTTACATTGAGTCCCTTATTGTCATTTCTGGAAGGATAGCCTATTTGATTTCTAATTTGATCAACACATCTACCTGGTAAAAAAATTGCATATGTACTTGCAAATGCAATCTTTCCAGCATAGGCAAGACCAGCTGCTATAGTTACAAGATTTGCTTCTGCAATTCCAACATTAAAAAATCTTTCAGGAAATTGTTTTCCAAAACCAGCAGTTTTTAGTGAATCAGTAGTATCTGCTCCTAAAACAACAATGTTAGGATTTTCTTTTCCAATTTCAATTAGTGTCTTTCCATACTCGGTTCTCATGTCACCCATCTGGTTTGTCATAGTCAATTGAATCCAAGATCCTTTGCTATCTGAATAAGTTTATTTTTTTTCTCCCCAATCACATGTAGATTTATCCAATTGTTAACTAGTTCTGTTCCACCAAGCTCATTTGCCTTTTGTAGTAATAGTCTTCGTCTAGTTTTCAAAATGGCATTTCTAAACTCTCGAATAATTCTCCTGACATCTTTTTGACCTATTATTGCACTTCCCCCAACAAAGGCTCTAGCACCATCAACAAAACACTGACCCACATTTTCAAGCGTTACACCTCCATCTGCCTCAATAATTCCTTCAAATTTGTTATCTTTTAGAATTTTAACTAGATTTTGAGTTTTCTCGTGACTAGATTCGATATATTTTTGTCCAGATTTACCTGGAACTACTGACATTACAATTAATTGGTCTAATTCTGAAATGAATTTGTGCGACCATTGGGGTAGATTTGTATCTGGATTAATTGCAAGACCAACGCCAACTTGGTTTTGTTGTAATATGTCTTTTATTTCCCCAAAGCTTGATTCATCACAAACTTCAGTATGTACAGTCACTATATCACATCCTGCATCCACATAATCTTGTACATGTTTTACAGGTTCATTTATCATTAGATGTGCATCAAATGGAATTACTGTAAGAGGTCTTAGCTGTTTTATTTTTGAATGATCAAATGTAGTATTTGGAACAAATACACCATCCATAACATCTAGGTGAATGTAATCTGCTCTTCCTTCTGCACAACGCTTTATCTCATTTTCTAAATTTGACATGTCTCCTGCAATTATAGATGGTGCGATCATAAATTGTGACTCTAGTTCTGCATTGATTATAGGAACCATTTCAGGTTTAGGTGCCTTTCCGTGCCATTGCGGATTATCTTCCATATGTTCAACTCCCTTCCCTTTGATTGTTCTGGCGATAATTATTGAAGGAACCCCTTTTGTCTGGTTTGCCTTTTTTATTGCATTATCAATTTGCTCAATTCTATGACCATCAATGTCAATTACATTCCAACCAAATGCACGCCATTTGTCACTTAGTCTCCATCTGCTTGCATCTCTCCACATCTCTGAAAGATCGTCTCCCTCAAGAAATTCATCAAGTGGCATAATCTTTTCAGTGTAGGAATCTTGTTGAATGAAGTTTCTATCTACAAAGACTGTCATATTATCAATTTTAAATTTTGACGCAGCCATTGCTGCTTCCCAAACTTGTCCCTCATCGGATTCGCCATCACCAATAATGGTATAGATGCGATGATTTTTGTTATCAATTTTTGCAGCAAGTGCATTACCAATTGAATAAGATAGACCTAATCCTAAAGACCCGCCACAAAATTCTACTCCAGGACATTTAAAGTCTGGATGTCCTTGTAATCTGCTTCCAAACTTTCGAAGCGTTTCAATCTCTGAAGGATCAAAATATCCTGCAACGGCAAGATTAGAAAAAAGTCCAGGAGATGCATGACCCTTTGAGAGAATTAATCTATCTCGATCTTCCCACAGAGGATTTTTTGGGTCAAATTGAAGATATTTGTTAAAAAGGCAGCCCATTATTTCGGCCATGGAAAATGACCCGCCAGGATGACCTGAAGCTGCAGCGACTGTACCTGTGATTACAAGTTTACGTGCCTTGAGAACGTTTTTTTTAATTTTATAGTAATTTAGGCCCATCGTTGTTGTTCCTTTGTAAATGAAATATTAAGCTACTTCCAAAAATTTTAATCCGATCTAAACCTAATAGAATTATGGAATTAGATGACTTGGTACCACTTGTTCTTTACGATAATCAGTGTTATCTTTGTATAAAATTTGCAAAAACTGTTAATTTCTTGGCAAGAGGTAGATTACGAATCGTAGGTCATTATACGGAACTTGGAAAGAAATTACGGGAAGAAATTTTGGATTCTAGTGCACTTGAAATGTTTTGGTTTGTTAATAAAAATACAGCTTACGGAGGTAGAGCAGCACTACTTCCTTTAATGTCAGCTTTAATTAAAGCAAATGGAAGAAGTGCTATAGATCTAAATATACAAGAGTCATGTGATTTAGATTGTAAAACTACAAAGGCGGTTTTTGTTCGTTCAGCTAGTCTGCTAACAAATAGTAAAAAAATAAAGATAAAGTAATCTATAATACCACTAAACGTAAGAGCCAAACATTATGAAGATAAAAGCAGAATCGACTAAACCTTCAAATAAAAAGACTTCAATTCTCTGTACTTTTGTTTTAGAAAACTCCAACGAACCATTAGGATTAGGAAAAATTCATGAAAAAATTAAATCTTCAGTAAAAGAATCAATCAAAGAAATCAAAGGTAAAGCTGGAGAAATATCCATTATTCAAACTCTAGGAATTACTCCAGCAAATAAGATCTTAATTGCTGGACTTGGCACTAAGAGCAAACTGACTACTGATGTATTGAGAAATATTTCAGGGAAAATTGCACAAAAAGTACGTAGTTTAGGTTTACAAGAATTTTCAATAGTTATTCCAATGGAATTTCCGATTGATTCAGATGCATCTATATCAGCAATTGTAGAGGGAACTATTCTTTCTCTATATTCATTTGACAAATTCAAGAAAGAAAAAAAGGAAAAATCACCTGATCTTTCGATTTTAGTTTCAAATTCACAAAATGCTCAAAAGATTATTTTACAGGCACAAATTATTGCAGAAGGAACAGTATTTGCAAGAGATACTGCAAACCTTCCTCCGAATGAATGTTCACCATCCACTCTTGCAAGTATTGCAAAATCATTATCAACTGGGAATAAACTTAGATGTAAAATTTTTTCCAAAAACGAACTCAAGCAAAAAAAATTTGGAGGAATTTCAGCAGTTGGTCAAGGAAGTAAAAATGAACCAAAACTCATCATTTTAGAGCATAACAAAGGCCGACGTGGTGATAAACCAGTAATACTTGTAGGAAAAGCTGTAACCTTTGACACAGGTGGAATTTCATTAAAACCAAGTGACAAAATGGATGAAATGAGGTTTGACAAGTGTGGTGGGTGTACAGTTTTAGGAATAATGAAAGCAGTATCAGAATTAAAACTACCTATCAATCTTGTAGGAATAATTCCATCTGTTGAAAACATGCCAAGTGGTGAATCATATAGGCCAGGAGATATTGTACGATTATACAGTGGTAAAACAGCTGAAATTTTAAACACAGATGCAGAAGGCAGACTAATACTAGCTGATGCATTATCTTATGGAATAAAAAATTACTCGCCAAAATTAATTATTGATTTTGCAACTCTCACTGGTGCATGCATTGTTGCATTAGGAAATAATGTTGCAGGACTTGTAAGTAACGATCAGAAATTAGCAGAAAAAATTAAGAGTTCATCAGAGAAAACTTCAGAGGAGCTTTGGCAATTACCAATAAATGATGATTATATGGATATGATAAAATCAAATGTTGCAGATATGAAAAATGTTGGTATGGGAAGAGCTGCTGGAACCATAACTGCAGCTGCATTTTTGGCAAATGCTATAGATAATACACCTTGGGCACACATAGACATTGCAGGAACTGCATGGACTCAGGATGCAACTAAAAAGAAATTTTATAATCCAAAAGGAGCCACTGGATATGGAGTAAGATTAATTCTAGATTTTCTTAGAATAAAGTAAGATTTAGTATCCTCGACTATTTCTATCTGGTTTGTCAACGTTGGGATTTCTAAATCCATGTTTTTCCATCATATGATTCAAAAAACGAATGTCATCATCAAATGGTTGACCGCAAACAGAACAATTAGGCATACGAATACGGGTTTAAGCTAGCTTATAGTTTTTTCAGAATAAAGATGCCAGCACTACTGCTTCCCAAGAGCTCTCGCATCTTAGTAACACAGCAGCGACATTGGGTTTGACTTCCAGGTTCGGAAAGGGACTGGGTCGCGCCCCAACGCTATGGCCGGCTTGATACTATTTTTTCGATGTTATCTATTAAGGTAACGATAATGAGTCTTAGAACTCAGTCAAATTTATTGAAAAACTAACTCGATTTCTCGAAGAGATATAAATTAAAGAAAAGGGGATACATTCAATGACTCATCGTGTAGCAGTGCTTGATAAGGAATTATGTCAACCAAAAAAGTGTGGGCTAGAATGTATCAAGTACTGTCCTGTAAACAAATCAGGTGCTGATTGCATAGTATTAAATGAAGAAATAAAAAAAGCTCAAATTGATGAAAACATTTGCAATGGTTGTGGAATTTGTGTAAAGGTTTGTCCATTTGATGCAATTACAATTATAAATTTAGCATCAGAGCTTGCAACAGATAAAGTTCATCAATATGGAATTAATTCATTCAGATTATACAAACTTCCTACACCAACAAAGGGAGAAGTAGTTGGATTACTTGGAAGGAATGGAATTGGAAAAAGTACAGTCGTAAACATATTATCTGGCAACTTAAAACCAAATTTAGGAAATTATAATGAACCTCCAGATTGGGATAATATTTTAAAATATTATAGTGGAACTGAGCTTAAATCACATTTTGAAAAAATTAAGGACGGAAATATCAAGGCCTCAATTAAACCTCAGCAAGTTTACAACATTACTAAAGTTTTTGATGGCACTACCAAAGAGTTACTTGAAAAATTCGATGAGAGGGGAGTTTCAAAAGATCTTGTAAAAGAATTAGGATTGACCAATTCTTTAGAAAACCACCTAAAGGAGCTAAGTGGTGGAGAACTACAGCGATTAGCAATAGCAGTTACCACTTCCAAAGATGCTGATTTTTACTTTTTTGATGAACCATCTTCATACAATGACGTATTTCAAAGAACAAGTGTAGCAAGAGTAATCCACGGATTAGCAAAAATTGGAAAAAGTGTAATGGTAGTTGAGCATGATCTTACTCAACTAGACTATCTCAGTGATTTCATCGATGTGTTATATGGTGAACCTGCTGCTTATGGAATCGTATCAAAAGTACTATCGACAAAGGTTGGAATCAATGTATTTCTAGATGGTTATTTACCAAATGAAAATGTCAGATTCAGAGACAAAAAATTCACATTTGATTCGTCTGCTACTACAACAGAGAATTTTCAGGTTGGAAGTGAAGTTATATCATACCCCCTACTTGAGAAAAAATTTCCAGCGTTTTCAGTAACAATTGAGCCAGGTAAAGTAAGCAAGGGAGAGGTTCTAGGAATTATGGGAGCTAATGCTCTTGGAAAAACTACCTTTATGAAAATGATTGCAGGGATTGAAAAACCAGATTCAGGTGAAATAAACAAAAAAATTAAGATTGCCTACAAACCACAATATCTAACAAATGATATTGATGTTGAAGTAGTTGATTTGTTAGAGAAAGCAAATGGAGGTCCGATTCAAGGAAGTATGGAAGAAGAACAAATTATTGATCCACTAAAAATAAAAAAACTCTACAACAAGTCTGTGAAAAATTTATCAGGAGGAGAACTTCAAAAAGTTGCAGTAGTTTCTTGTTTATTACAAAAAGTAGATGTCTTTGCCCTAGATGAGCCTTCTGCTTTTTTAGATGTTGAGGATAGAATTGCGATTGCAAAGTTTATTCAAAGATTTGTTCGTTCTTATGGAAAATCAGCAATTATAATTGATCATGATTTACAGTTAATGGATCTTATTTCTGATTCAATGATAATTTTTGAAGGAACTTCTGGGATAGAAGGACACGCTACATCTCCGCTTTCAAAAACTGATGCAATGAATAGATTCCTAAAGTCGTTAGATATAACATTCCGTCGTGATGAGAAATCACTCAGGCCCAGAGTAAACAAAAGTGATAGTAGACTAGATAAAACCCAGAAAGATTCTGGAAATTTCTATTACAAGAATTGACTCGGATGCTAAAAAAAGCACTTGAAAATGTTCTTTCTGAAAAAGAAAGCAAAGATCTCTTCTCGGCATTTGATCAAATTGGGGACATCATAATAGTTAGGATTCCAGATTCTTTATTGTCAAAGAAGAAAATTATTGGGGAGGCACTGTTTGAACAAGTCAAAACTGCAAAATCTGTTTTTTATCAATCATCGTCAGTTGAAGGTGACTTTAGAACAAGAGATTTAGAAATTCTTGCAGGAGTAGATAAAACTGAGACAGAGTATAAGGAATTTGGTTGTAGATTTATTGTAGACGTAGAGAAGGTATTTTTTTCTCCTAGGCTTTCTACTGAACGAGATCGAATAGCAAATCTTGTCCAAGAGGGAGAAATAGTAATCAACATGTTTGGTGGCGTTGGAATGTTTTCAATAATAGCAGCTAAAAGGAAAAAATGCATAGTGTATAACATTGACATCAATCCTATTGCTGCAAAACTATGTGAGAAAAATATAAAATTAAACAAACTTGCTGGGAAAGTTGTTTCTATACATGGTGATGCTGCTAAAATCATTGAAGAGCAATTAAGTGACCAAGGGGATAGAGTTTTGATGTTATTACCAGAAAGATCAGACGAGTTTCTTAATTCTGCTATATTAGCAACAAAAAGCAATGGAATAATTCACTATTATTCTCACATTCATGCAGATGAAAAATCACAAGCTGTAAAACTTTCTGAAAAACACTATCTAGGTACTACACCAATAAAATCAAAGATCCTTAATTCTAAAATCGTAAGAGCTGTGGGTCCTAGATATTATCAAACTGTAGTTGATGTAAGAATTACAAAATAGATATCACTATTCATCATCTGAGGTAATTGAAGATGGGGATGATTTTGTAGTTGCCATAGTATAACCAATCCAAGAAATTACTCCAAGAACTCCGCCAACGACCATAAGCATAGATAACTGCAGAACTATGGGACTCCATTCAGATAACATAAGAAGATAAGCATATACAAAAAAACCAACTATACACAAAACAAAGATGGTAATACCAGTAGAGCGGCGTTTTGACATTGCGCTACAAGTTTGGTCTGACTTATTTATTTGAATCTAGTACTGAAAATCTATTGCCATCAAAAAGGCATCTTCGCCATCACGATAATACGTCTTTAGTCTCTGTTTTATGATAAAGCCAAGTTTTTCGTATAATCTGACCCCCTCAGTGTTACTACAACGAACTTCGAGGTATAGCTCATCACATTTTTTGATTTGAACACCATTTATTGCCTCTTCTACAAGAGCTTTACCAATTCCTTTTTTACGATGTTCGTCAAGTACAGCAACAGATACTACATGTCCTTTTTTTACAAATCCTAATTTCTTGAAATTTGAGAATCCATATTCTGTTTTACACATAATATAACCAATTACTCTTCCTTCAATTTCTGCAACAAGAAATGCCTCCGGTAATTCTGCTAGTAGACTTTCATAGAAATAGTCTGAATAATGTTCTGGAAGCGTTTTCATATTAATTTCCATCACTGGAATTAGATCAGATGAGTCACATCTCCTAATGGAGCAATCTCCTATCTGCTTAAGGATTACTTGCATTACTAGTGGTAATAGATTCAAATATTTAATTTTAAGTATTTTTGGAATTAGTATATTTTAACCGCAAAAGCATTAATGGACTATCTCTCGAGGTTAAAGAATGAGTGAGCCAACACAGGAAGAAGTTATTTCAATAGTTTCTTCACAGTTTGAGGTCACCAACGTAGATCTTACTTTGGATACTTTGAAATTCAGAATAGAAGACAGAGAGTTCAAATCCAAATTTGTGGAATTAGCCCAAAAATTAGAGGCAAGAGATCTAATCTGCAGAATGCAAAAATTATCTGATGGAATGTTTATTTTAGTAAATAGATTTCCTCCACGAAAACCAAGAAAATGGTTATCAAGTTCATGGACCCCTAGAATTCTTTTTGCTGTAGTTGTTGGTCTGGTAATGATTGATGGGTATTACCGAACAATCGGTGCAAATACTGTAATCAACATTGGAGATCCTTTCGATATAGCTGTAATTTACACAATTTCATTATTAGGTATTTTAGGAATCCATGAATCAGGTCATTTAATTGCAGCTAGATTACATAAACTAAAAACATCGTGGCCATATTTTATTCCAGGAATTCCCATCTATGGTATTCCTACATTTGGGGCTGTAATAACATCAAGAGGACTAACAGTTAACCGACATATTCTTTATGATGTCGCAATTGCAGGGCCTATTGCAGGTTTAGTAATTGCAATTATTGTCTCTATGTATGGTGCATATACTGCACCAGTAATTACTGATAATCTTGCCGATGATTTATTTTCAAGATCTGAATTATTTGAAATGAATGAACCGATACTGATGAAAGCATCTCTTGCAGTATTTGGAAAAGGTGGAAATGGACAAGAAGTGATAATGACTCCAGTCTTGTTTGCCGCATGGCTTGGATTTTTAATTACATTTTTGAATTTACTACCCGCATGGCAGCTTGATGGAGGACATATGGCTCGTGCTCTTTTTGGCACAAAAGTACATAGGATTGGAACTTATGCAAGTATAGGGATTCTTGTTGTATTAGGATATTTCATTATGGCAATGTTTATTCTACTTCTCAGTTCTCGAAATGCTAGTGCCATGCCACTTGATGATGTATCACCAGTTCCTAAAAATCGAAAAATATTATACGTAGTCGTAGTTATTCTTGCAATATTATGTGCACCTATTCCTCCTGGTATACTACCTTAATAGAATTCGTGCAGCGTCAGAAACTACTGCAACTTTTTGTTTGATTCCTTGTATTTTTAGGATGTGATCCATTGCTCGTTTAATTCCTTCAAAAGAAATTATATCTAATTTTTTTATATAATATTCAGGCAGGATTGAAACTAATCCTATCTGAAATCTTTTTTGGACCTCTGTTAAGAATAATAGATCTTCCATTCCATTTACATATCTGTTAGGTTTTTTGAGTCTGTCTAAACTCATTCTACCCTCAATAAATTGTTGAATTGCTTCAGAACCAATTCCATTTTTACATTCTGAAAGAAGTACTGCCAACCCATTATCTTTAATGGTAGAACTACAATTCCATAAAGAAGCTAAAGATTTACTAAGATTATTATTACTTGTATCTTTTCCTGTACTAATCATCATTGTTCGATGTTTTTCTACCTGTTTAGTAGCTGATTCTCCAAAGGATTTTGAGATTGACATTGTAGAAGAAGGATGTCCGATGGATAGATCAACTAATCCATTTTGACTGGCCACAATCTCAATTGCCATAATTTCAAAAGAGTCAGTAAATTTTTTAGCGATCTGAATATTATCTATGACTTCGCCTGGTGCAGGAAGGTCTCCTTTTCTTTGTTCATATGCGGAGAGCATTTGCTCATTTCCAAATTTTTTAATCAGTCTTGTAGCTATAGTTTCAAATCCAAATAATCCATCAAACTCCATCTCTCCAATAAAAACAAGATTAGAATTCGATAGACTATCGTTACCAAATTCAGATATTAAACTTCCTTCAGGTAGGTATGACTTGACATAATTCATAATTGTCCTATCAGCTAAAATTCGTGGTATTGGGGCTGATTTTTGTTCACATTTTTCAAAAATTGCAGAAATGGTTTTTTGAATAGATTCTGAGCTATTTAGAACAACAAGTTCCATTGGCTTGGTAATATCAAGAGTATCAAGTTTTTCACCAAATTCAGAATCATTGAGTGCTTTGCCTTGAGAATCTAGTTGTTGGTCGAGGTTTTCTGCTCGAATGTCTAGTACGATGTCAGTTTTACCATAATTTAACCAGATTTCAGGCATAAATAAACAAAAACATAAACCAAAATAAATCCAGTATAGTTAATTTAAGTATGGAATTTGTAAAAGAGTTTGCAACCTTTTTGCATCAAAATGGAGCATTAAAATTTGGAAACTTTACATTATCAAGCGGAAAAAGCAGCTCATATTATATTGATTTAAGGTTAGTTTCCAGTTTTCCACATCAGTTTCGTAAAATGGTAAAAAATCTCCAAGATTTAATTTCTGACGAAATTGGATTTGAAAATTTTGATTCATTAGCGTCAGTACCAACTGGTGGATTGGTAATAGCTTCTGCTCTAGCAATGGAAACCGTAAAACCGCTAATTTACGTCAGAAGCAAACCAAAAGAACATGGCACTGCAAAATCAATTGAGGGTAAGATATACCAAGGTATGAAGATCCTAATGATAGATGATGTTGCAACTACAGGTGGTTCTATGATAAATAGTATCAAGATACTAAAAGAACAGGGAATAGTAGTAACAGATGCATATGTAATTCTTAATAGACTAGAAGGTGCAGAAAAGATCTTAGATTTAGAAGGAGTAAAGATGCATCAATTAACCGACATAGTTGAGATAACAAAGTCATTACACGAAGCAAGTTTGGTTAGTAATGAGATTTTAGCGAAAATCCAGATGCAAGTAAAGCAAAATTAAAAAATTGGCAGCTCAGTCAAATGCCTTCACATCATTTTTCAGAAATAACTCTGATTCTTCATTGCGGCCATAATACAGAGATCAGTGACTTATTTTAAAACTAAGGTAAATTCTACTCTGAAAATCTATTTAGGAAGAGTGGGCCCGAAGGGCTTCGATCCCTTGGCTCACCGGTTATGAGCCGGTTACTCTACCAAGCTGAGTTACGGGCCCACGCAAAAAAGGTTCTATCCTCAGTATAAAATGTTATAGAGTTAACAGTAAGATTCGTAACAACAATCAAGTAA
>JAQBHA010000004.1:0-7775 GCA_032128215.1 Nitrososphaerota archaeon
CTTCGTCTCGATGGCAAGCATGCGCGCGGTGAGCACGGCCGCCGCGAGGTAGGAGCCGGACAACGCCGGATGTGATCCGTCGGCTGCCCACAACTCCTCCGGCGCGACCGGTGCATTGGCGTCAGCTCGCACGGCCGCCCACGCGAGCGTCTCAGAACAGAGTCGGTCCCCACATACCTTATCTTTGGTAGCAGAACCATATTGTTTTGAGGGGGTGCCGGCGCTTTGTGTTACTGCATCTGCTTGAGGTAATAATTCAAACGAAACTGCGATAGCTGAAGTCATCAAAATCGTTGTTAGGAATAAGATAGTTAGAATTTTTCTAGTCATTGTAACCGTGGGAAGATACGACCTATAATAATCCTACTCAATATCAAGAATCTGTTGTGTGGATGTAAAATGAAATAAATTTTCCTACTCTATGTATTTTCCTTCAGCATCAGCTTTGAGCTCTATTGTCATCACAGATCCACTAATGAAAGATTCATTTCTAATAGTTCTAACTCGGCCTACGTCCAAATGATATGGCCAGATTTCAACTACAATGGCTCCTACCTTGACATTTTCTGGTGCATCCGTTAATACGATATCTTCTTTTTTTATCCCATAATCCTGTAATTTTTTTAAAGAGTGTTCCACTAGTGGTTCAGGGTTATTGTGATTTATTGCCCAAACGATTCCAGTATAATCAATTTTTTCCAATCCCTTAAAAATTTATTTTCTTATATAACAATCATTCGGGATTGATTACGTTTAGAGTCATCGTACTTACTACTCGTGCCAGACGTCTAATCTTAGTTCCAACTGTTTTTTCAAAATCTTCTTGAGTAGAAGCATGAACTTCTGCTATTATATCATAGGCTCCAAACGTAAGATATGCCTTTTTTACTTCGGAAATTTGCTTGAGTTCCTCAACAATATATTCTTCAGCTCCTAGGTCACAATTTAATAAAACATATCCAATATGCATTATATTTCGTACTCCCACTTTTCTTTAAACTTGTGCATTTTATTTTCTATGAAATAAGAAATTACCATCTGCTTCTCAAACCATAGTAGCTTTTTCCGCCACCATCTCGTCTATCCCCTGATTTGTTTCTTTTATCATATTGGTCACGAGCAGTCCTATGGCTAGATCCTGATGAACGGCCTCTTCTTTGCCCATAAGATGATCTTTGATATCCCATTCTGCGAGGACCCACTTGTCTTTTTAATGGATCTGGAATATGGATTTCTATTCCCATCTGTTCATTCAAATCAGTCATCACAACTTTTGTTTGTTGTTTTATTATTTTCCAATCCCCGATTGAAGAATATGATACTAGAGTAATTGCCCTTCCTAATGCTCCTGCTCTTGCAGTTCTTCCGATTCTATGAAAATAGATCATTTCCTGATTTGGGACATCAAAATTTACAACAAGTGCAACTTCTGGAACATCTATCCCCCTTGCTGCAACATCAGTTGCCACAAGAATGTCTGCCTTTCCACGTCGGAATTGTGACATTGATTTTTCACGTCTATGCTGTGACATGTCTCCCTCAATGGCTACAACATTGTAATTGCTTCTTTCAAGACTTCGTGCTACATCACGTGTCCTGTGTTTTGTCGAACAAAAAACTATGGTTTGGCCTTTTTTATTTTCTTCAATAAAATCAATTAAATATTTTAGTTTGTCTCTGTCTTTAATTACTAAAAATGCCTGAGATATGCCCTCTCCACTTAGATCATCTGCATCAAGTAGGAATTGTTTTGGCTCATTTAGATAATTTTCAGCTAATCTCAAAATTGCAGGAGGCATGGTTGCTGAAAATAGCGACATGACCTTTTGTTTGGGAGCCATTTCCAAAATAAATTCAATATCTTCAATAAATCCCATATCTAGCATAGTGTCTGCCTCATCAAGTACCAAATGGCCTACATGATTGAGTTTAATCGAACCTCTCTTCAAATGATCAATTAATCTTCCAGGAGTTGCAACGACAATTTCAACTCCTCTTCTAAGCTGATCTAGCTGTAGCCCCATTCCCTGTCCCCCATATACTGTTGTTGCCTTGATGCCAGTGTATTTAGCTAATTTTCGTATCTCCTCTGTTATTTGAATCGCAAGCTCCCTTGTTGGAGCCACTACCAATCCCTGAATTCCTCCATTAGGTGTAATTTTCTGTAACATAGAAATAGCAAATGCTGCAGTCTTTCCTGTTCCAGTATGTGCTTGTCCTACTACGTCTCTGCCAGAAAGTAAAACAGGGATAGTTGCTACTTGGATTGGAAATGCCTCCTTAAATCCAATTTCTTTTAATCCATCTAAAATGGTTTTTTTAATTCCTAATTCATCAAATGTAGTCATTTTTTTTCATCTTTAGCAATGACAGAAAAAGCTCATTGCCTATCCGTCATTAATTCCGATAAATATTTTGGCAATTCCACGTCTAATAAACCCTTGTTAAAAATAAGCGAGCTTTTTTGATGAACAAATGAACTAAAAAAGCCAATGGCGAGAGTTGGACTCGCGACCTTTCGCTTACAAGGCGAATGCTCTAGCCAGGCTGAGCTACATTGGCATAAGGTACAAAAAAGACAGACGGTTTAAAATGTTCTCTAAACAAGTTGCAAGTTTTTCCTTTGCTAAAAACTAATCAATCTTTAATACTATACAGCATTGAGCAACAACTATGAAATACGTAAATCCAAAAAAGCTTAAAGTTTTAATGCTCATGTTTTTTGGAACTGGATCTATGGGAATTATAGTAGGATTATCTCAACCTTCACAGGTTTCGTTTTTTATTACATTTATGGGTGTTATTAATATCTGCCTTGGTGGTTTTATGGGTTGGATTTTCTTCACTCAACAACCAAACTTACGTGATAAAAGAAAGGAATAAAGTAATTACGATCATGATGTTTGTTGCAAAGTGCATGGCATAAGCGTGGTTTAATCCTTTTTTATCATAAATATATTTGAACAAAAATCCAATCGGTATTAGCATAATAGCCATGTGAACTTTGATCCCCATTGCAATGTGAACAAGTGCCCAAACTATTACCATTTTTTTTGATTTTCTAAAATAAAACTCTTCAACATAGTTTATGTGAATAAACATGTAAAGCAATAATGGAATAAATGGTAAAACTCCCCATAATCCCTGATCTGCAAATGGTCCAAATGCAATGTTGTATCCAAGCCAGCTCCAATTAAGAATAGGAATTGATTCAAAAAAATCAAAAGCAAGAAAAACATAGGCAAGAATTATCCCAAATGCAATCGGTGCAAATATTATGGAATTTTTGCCATCAATGAGATCTCTGCATCGCTTTTTTGTCTCCTTTATCAATAGCAGAGAGGCAGAAACTGTTAACACATAATATCCAATAATAAAAGTATCTGACTGGAAAAATTCAAGATTCAAAACAACAATAAATCAAATTGATGTTATAAATATACTAGTTCCTAACACTCTCTTACACTCTTTTTGGTAAGTAGCCATATGGGTGAATGACTCATAATTTATCATACGCGAGGGGAACGGTTCCTGATTTTAAGATAAAAGCAAATGGTAGCAGCGAAGGAATCATCAAGAAAATCTTTTAAAATATTAATGTAAAAGAACATGGACTAGAAATTGTATCGACAGTCAACCATCTTTGATTAGAAATTTTTGAAATAATCAAACTATAAATATCAAAACCTTTGAAAAATGAAGAATTGTTAGATCTAGTTGCTAAGAAATTATTTCTTACCAAAGGAAAAGGGGTTCATGCCGATAGATTAACTAGTTTTGAATATGCACTTAGGGATGCAGGAATTGCTGGAACCAATTTGGTTTTGATATCAAGTATTTTTCCACCTCAAGCAAAACTTATCTCAAGAAATGAAGGATTAAAGCTAATTAATCCTGGACAGATTCTTTTTACAATTTATTCGAGAAACCAAACACAAGAACCACATAGACTAACTGCAGCCTCAGTTGGAGTTGCACAACCAAAAGACTCATCTCATTATGGGTATCTTTCAGAATACGATTCATTTGGGCAAACAGAAAAAGAAGCAGGTGATTATGCAGAAGATATTGCAGCTCAAATGCTTGCCTCATCACTTGGAATCCAATTTGATATTGACAAAAGCTGGGATGAGAAAAGACAACAGTGGACCATTTCTGGTGAGATCTATAAAACGGCAAACGTTACTCAGACTGCAATCGGTGATAAACAAGGCCGATGGACTACAGTTTTTGCTGCAGCAGTATTACTTGTCTAGTGTTTTTGCTCTAAATCCTTTCATATAATAAATTGAAGCCCCAATTGCTACCATGACTATGCCAACCAAAATTACAATCTGAAAAGAATCTATCTTTACTGAATTTGTGGATATATTTACTCCGTTACCTCCAGTACCGTTCAAAGGACTTACAGTAAAAACAAGTTCATCTCTACTAACTGAAAACTTTTTTCCAAAAAGATATGTGGCATCAATTTTTTTTCCAGACTCTTGATCAAAGAACCACCCATCCGTTGTAAATTCTGGAAATCGTTCACCGTCTTTAATTACATCTGGTACAATATTGGTATTAACATCACTTACTTTGAGTGGTTCTGCTGATAACAAAACAACCTTTAGAAGTGAATTAAGTGGATAGAAATCCTTTGAAAAATAATCTGAACGCTTTAATTCGTTAGTTTTAAAAAATTCTAGTGGACTGATATTTTTTATTTCTCTTGCACTTTTTGGATAATCCACAGATAATTTTAATTGAAAAAGTGAACTTCCATCTTGTGGAATTATTGATAGTGTCGTACTAGAATCTTGTTCTACAGATAATTTCCTAGCAAGATCATAAAATCCTCCTGACTCTCTAATCTCTTTAGGGAGCAAAATGACTGAAAATTTTTCATACATTGTTTGAGAGTCCTCTTTTGGCATTGTATAGACTGCTGAAAACGTACCTTGTCCAGAGATCACCCCTGAAGTTCCTAATGCCCTGTTTGCTACATCACTATGATGCAAAAAAACCGAATGAAATTTTGCATTGGTGTCAAATGCATCATTAATGTCGTTAATTAAAGAGTCTCCAATTAGGCGTCCTGTATCTTGTATGGCCTTGATCCCACCAGGAATTCCCTCTACTGACATGTTAATCATAATACAACTTTTATCAAGTTGTACACCAAGCACACATTGCTCCTCATTTGTTATGATCACTGCAAGAATTTTTTCGGTTTCTTGAATTTTTTGTACAAGATCTATCGGGATTCTAATTTCTTGATTGCTTGTACTTTGTAGAGAAATTGCTACTGTCACATTATTTGATATACTCTTATCAATTATCATCTGAGCGGTTTCCTGAAACGTAGCCAGTCTTGGTTCTTGGGCCAAAACTTGAGATGAGCTGAAAAATACTATCAGCGAAATAGATACTATGAGAAACAATCTATTCACATGGAGCACAATTTACCTTGAAATTATTAAGGTTACTATCCACTTTTTCCATTGTAATTATAGCGCATAAAAATAATCATCTGAATAGTGTTCTTCACATACAAAAATTATCAATTTTTCTGACCTCATCTAATCTAGAATATACTATTATTTTATTGCAGCCCCTTTTCTTCTCAAAATTTATACTCCACCATACGAATGATTTCAAAAGTTTAAATTTAGTTGATTTTGTTTTAATTTTGACATCGGTTCAAACCGAAGGGGAACAAAACGAGAAGACTGACAGTCTGATGCGTTTAATGACTGTCAGTCACTTTTAATTTTAATTAATTTTTTTTATTCTAATTCAAGACTGCTAGCTCTTTTACTTGTTCATGAACATAATCAAATCCATCCTGCCAAAATTGCGATGAACTTATATCGATACCATACTTCTCTAACAAGAGTTCAGGTTTTTTTGATCCACCAGCTGATAAAATGTTAATGTAAGAGGGAACAAAATCTTTACCCTCTTTTTTGTATCGTTGAAATAGCGATAAAGCCAACAAATTTCCAAAAGAATACGCATAACAGTAAAACGGAGTATGGAAAAAGTGTGGAATACAACTCCATTCTACTGCAAAGTCGTCAGACACATCAACAGAGTTTCCAAATTGCTTCTTTATATTATGCAAATACGTCTTTGAAATTTCTTCAACTGTGGTATTTTTAGCAATTTGGCCATGTGCTTCAATTTCAAATAATGTAAAAAATGACTGTCTCATTATTGTTGCATACAAATCATCAATTTTTTCAGAAAGCATACTTTTTTTCTCAACTACTGAAATTTTATCAGACAAATTATCATACAAAAGTAATTCAGAAAAAGTAGATGCAGTTTCTGCTAAGGGTAATGGGGCATCCGATACTAGAATTGATCTATCTGAAGCTGCTATACTATGTATGGCATGACCTATTTCATGCGCAATTGTAAAAATATCCTTTGATTTACCTGCAAAATTAACCAACAGGTATGGGGTAATTTTTGGTGCTAATGTACTACAAAATGCTCCATCTCGTTTTCCTTGTCTAATTGAGGAATCCACATGTTTCTCTTCAAATACTTTTTTTGCAAAGGTCGATAGTTTTGGACTAAATTTTTCTAATGATTCAAAAACAAGCTTTACTGATTTGTCATACGGGTAATTTTTTTCTTTAATCCTTGTAGTTGGAGCATATAGATCGTATCTTCGAAGTTTTTTTAATCCAAGCATTTTTGCCTTTTGTATAAAAAAATTCTGAAAAATAGGCGCATTTTTTTTGCATACGGACAATAGAGAATTTATTGTTTTATCGTCCACATCATTTGCAATATTGCGAATTGATATTGGTGATGCAAATCCTCTAATTTCTATCCCTTCATCTTTCCAGTTTAGAACTATATTTTGGTACATTTCCCCTAATACTCCTTTATTTTTTGAAAAAGTAGATAGGAGTTCTTTGTATGCTATCTCCCGTGTTTTTAATTTTGTACTTCTTACATATGTTGAAAGTTCTTCCCGCGTAAGCCTTCTTTTTTTACCTTCAATCTTTACAACATATTCAAAGGCATTTGTAATTTTATCATAAAGTTTGATTAGTGCTGTACTTCCAGTGACATCAAGTGTATTGATTATTCTTTCTTCAGGTTCACTAAGGGAATATTTTGCAACAAGTCGCTTGTATTTTAGATATCCTGAAAGTTCTCCTGAATCTTTGATTAGTCGATTTGCATTTTTTTCATCTATTCCTCTTTTCCACCACAAGTCAAAAAACAATACACGATTAGAAATCTCAGAACCAAGTTTTGTCATACGAGTAAGTAAGGATGTTGCTTCATCTGATTGCGTATTTCCTGAATACGTTAGAGACGCATATCCTCCAATTATACTCATTTTTTCATCAAGTTCCTCTAAATCATGTAAAATTTCAAGAAATTTTTTAGACGATATTTTAGGATTTAGTTTTGATTTGATTTTTTCAAATTGTTTTGCTTTTCTCTCAACTAATTGGATCTGTTTTTCAAATGCAGGACTTTTTGGATTGGTAACCAATCCTTTGAGATTCCATTCTCCAAGTTCGTATTTGTTCATTTTAGTTCAGATAACATGTCCTGGAAATATCAATAATATTCTTTGTGGATATAGCACCATTTCCAAGGGTTATCTTGTACTGCAATCATCACAGGATGTCCAGTTTCCTCAAAATGTTTTGTTGCATGACGGCCAATTGACGAATCACAACAGCCTACATGACCGCACATTAAGCATTGTCGTATTGCAACCCAGGGCATTTTTTCTTTTTCACACTCTTCACAACCCC
>JAQBHA010000005.1:0-38013 GCA_032128215.1 Nitrososphaerota archaeon
CCATTTTCTAACGAAATAAATGAGAATAGCAATACTAACACCAGTTAATCCTAGGAATGATGCGAAACCATACGGAAAAGGAAGTACCATTTGTATGGCTGTACCTGCTACTAAAGGTACGATAATTACTACGAGTCCTAACATTAGTTTTTCAATTCTGTAACAAGCCCAAATGTTGAGAATTGGGATGAACATGAAAACCGTTTGCCATCCTACACTAACTGATTGTTGTTTTACCAATGAATTTGAATCAAAATACTAAAAATTAAGTATTGGTTTTGCGAAATTGAAATAAAAAGGTCTGATTTATCTTAAAGCATACAATAGGTCAAGCGTAGATTTGCAGCAAGAAAAGCTGTAAGAACTAGAAAAACAAAAAGGATAGCATCTGCAAAGAGGCATATCATAAAGAAAAGCCCAATCTAGGTTAGGTAAAATAAAACTCGAATTATATTGGCCAATTATTCCGTTAACCCATGATTTTGGTCTAAGAATTTAACCTATTTGATATTGAAATTACAAGTATCTATCTACCTGCTATAGCGAAGAATAAACAACCTTTTACTCTTCTAACAAAAACTAAGACCTTTTACTCTTTGACACCAAAAATAAAAGACAATTTCACGTTTATTAGTAAGAATTTCGGAATGGCTAGCGTTATGATTAATAGTATTAAGAATCATAATAGATCATGAATGATTGGTGGGGAATTACAAAAGAAAACCAGTTGAAAAAATATCAAAAAAAGACAAATCAATTCATTAATGAACTTGAGTCTACTCTCAACTATTTTGAAAATAAAGCAGATATCAAAGAATTAAGTTCAAAACTCAAAGAATCCATCAAGAAATTTCAAGAAGAATCAAAAGACTAGTTCTGGAACCCAAATGTAACTTTTTAATTTGTATTCTTTTTGGTATCTGACTCAATAAAATCAGAACCTGAATTGATCTAATTCTTGCTTGATTGCAAAATTTTTAAAAAATTGTAACATTTAATTTTGGGTACTGTTATTATATCACATGATTCAAGAAAATAAATTCTTGAGTCGAAAAGAAGAATCCGATGGAAAAAACATCCCTCTAGACTCAACACCAAAACTATACTCTTCATATCCTTGAAAGTATCTAACCATAAAAAAATTAAATGTCTACATTGATCAATAATTTTACGCCTAACTGCGCCCAAAATATTTCCCTAAGATGGTATTGAATCCCTGTGGGCCCATATATTTTCAGAAGGCTTAAATGAAATTAAACATGAATTTACTGGTAGGTTTTGGCTCTAGAATTTGAGTTAGCTGCACTTGCAGCATTAATTGGATTATCTGGTTTTTTTAGTGGACTAGAAGTTGCTTTGGTTGGCACTAATGGAGCTACTGTGGCAAGATTGGTAAAAGAAAATGTTAGGGGCTCTAAAACTCTACAAAAACTCAAAGCTAATCCTGGTTGGATGATGTCTAGTGTTAATCTTGGAAATAATATGGTGAATGTCGGTTCTGCATCTCTAGGAACAGTAGTAGCGATTCAAATTTTTGGGGAAAACGGTCTTGGAATAGCTGTTGCAATTATGACATTTTTAATAATTATTTTTGGAGAGGTAACTCCTAAAACATATTGTAATGCAAATGCAACTAAAATTTCTTTAAGATGTAGTGGAATTTTACTTACATTCAGTTATGTATTTTATCCTGCAGTTTGGATTTTAGAAAAAATAACTAGCGGAATAATCAAAATAACTGGTAGTAGTTATCACCCTCCAGCTCTAACTGAAGAAGACATTATGGGATATGTAGAGCAAGGCCATAAGGATGAAGCTATCGAAAAACATGAAAGAGATTTAGTAAAAGGTGCTCTGCAATTTGATGACACAGTGATTCGTTCTGTTATGACTCCAAGAACAAAACTATTTGCATTAAAGGGTGACTTGAGCCTTGATGATGCAGCAGACTCTATTTACAAAAGTGGGCATTCTAGAATACCTATTTATGGAAAAAATCGAGATGACATTATTGGAATATTGCATCTTAGAGATATTTTTGCACATCTTAAAGAAGCAGAACTTTCAAAAAAGAAATTAGGAGAATTAGTTCGAGAACCCATTTATGTATCCCAAGAAAAATCGATTAGTGTTCTTCTCAGAGAGATGCAGGCTAAATCGACACATATGGCAATTGTAGTAGATGAATTTGGGGGGGTAGAGGGAGTGGTTACTCTAGAGGATCTCATAGAAGAAATTGTCGGTGAGATTGGTGATGAAACAGATGTGAAAAAAATTACTTTTGAAAAGGTAGATGACAATACTATAATTGCAAACGGTGACATCGAAATAGATCAGATTAACGAAATTTTCAAGACATCAATTCCTCCAGGAGATGATTATTCAACATTAAATGGACTATTACATGAACGTCTTCATGACATTCCCAAAGTAGGTGATAAACTAGAAATTGAATCTTTATTGATCAATGTTGAGAAAGTTAGTAAAAATCTTCCCACGGCAGTACGTATTAAAAAAATTCCACCACCTAAAACTGAAGAGAATTGAACGATATTTTTCTCCAAAAATTATTAGAATCTGGAAAGCATGGCTGAAGAAATTACCTCCATTTCATTGGGAGAATTTGAGACCGTATATCATCTAATTGCCAGTGAGCCATCATTACAAACAGCTCTTCTAATTCTATTTGTAGGATTAACAATCCTTGCTGTTACGTATTTTAGATTTTCAAAATTTGTTCATAAACAAGCATTTTATTATAAAAAACCCCATCTATCCAGATTTGTCATTGAAGCTATTTTACCAATTTTTGCTATTGTTTTGGTGTCTACAGTAAGTGTCTATGTATATTCTACTACATTATTTGGGGCCGAACAAGTAATTGAAGCAAATATTACATCAACTCAGAACACTTTTGCTAAAATTCTTAACACAATAAACATTTTAGTTATTGGATTTACTATCTCTAGACTAATCCCGATTATTTTAACTAAACATGAAAAATCTGTACTAGAATTACGAGACTTTGAAGAATGGAAAGAATTACGTGGCTTTCTAGATGATCAATGTTTTTCTTGTAAATACTGTGAAACTGAAAAATATGGGCTTTGTGAGAATAAACCAAAGTTTTTTAATAAAATTTTCAAATGGGTTGCTCCTATAGAACCTCCTATGGAAATTTCTAAAGAAAAATTTGAAGAAAGTTTGCGAACTGAAGAAGGACGACTATATTTAGAAAATTTCTATACTCCTGAAGGTCAACCCATTGGAAGTTATGAACCAATTGTAAAAGACCCCTTTGAAGAATGGAAACAAAATGAACGGGGAAAATATCAAAAATATTTTAAATCGAGTATTTCTGGAAAAAATCAATTAGGAATAAAATTACACCTTGGGAAAACTCCTGAAGAAATTTTCCCTATCGATGAATGGAGAGAGCAAAGAAGATTAAATGGCTACACTATTCTAAAATCAGGTATTCAAACTATTGGTAAAAAGATCCCAAAATCATTTCAACAAATTTTATCTATAGCGATATTTGGAATAACGGTAATCGGAACAGCTGTATGGTGGGGAATTGATCTTTTTGTTTTGGCAACAGCAACAGGTGGTTTGGCTGTAGGAATTGGACTCGCATTAAAAGAATCAATGGAGAACTACTTTGCATATTTCGTAATAAGAAAAAATAAAATCTTTGAGGAAGGTAATAGAATAAAATTAGAAAATAACTATAGTGGTTTCATTCATAGCATTACTCCAAGAGTTACATATGTTAGAAATGCACTTAGTGAATCAATTGCTATTCTGCCTACACGTAGACTTTTAAATGATATAATTCTAAATTTTTCTAAGGAAATTAAAACAGTTCCAGCTATGGTAAAAGTAGGTGTTTCATATCTACACAATGCTTCACATGTATCAGCAATTTTAGTAAAAGTTGGTAAAAGAACAATGCAAGAAGTTGTAGATGATAGGAATAGACATATGGTTGTTCAAAATCGATGCCCTTACCTGGAACAAAATAAACCAAGCTGTGGGTGTGATAAAGAAGCCCGTGGAGAAATAGAACAACCTGTAGTTAGATTCTTAAAATTTAATGATTCTGCTTTAGATTTTGCTATGTGGGTATATTCAAGAGACTTTGCTTCAAAATTCAAGTTAGAAAGTGAAATGCGAATAATCATGCAGGAGGAATTCAAGAAAAATGATATCAGAATTCCATGGCCAATTAGAACCGTGTATACTGGCGATGAAAAACGAGAATCAGCAGAAATTGCTCAGTTAGAGCAAGAACGTTCAAAAATTCTTGATGAATTTGGCAAGGGAGATACCACATATGGTGGAATCGAAGATTAACTCAGAAAACTCATACTTCAAATTTTGAAAATATGGATATCAATAATTTAATTCCAAAAGGAATATGAACAGATAAAATTTGAAGACGGTATATGGTACTTGAAGCAATTTTATATCTTGCAGTTTTGATAGTTGCGGCAAAACTATGTGGAGAATTGATGCATAGAATTAATCAACCTACCATCATAGGAAATGTACTCGCTGGCATAATAGTTGGTCCTGCTCTTTTTGCTCTTGTTGATCCAATTGATGAGATAGAACTTTTTATCTCAATAGGAGTATTTTTCTTATTCTTTCTAATTGGTCTTGAAGAAATTGATTTAGCTGGACTAGTTAGTGTAATGAAGGGCAGAATATTTGCAGGTTCTGCTGTAGCATTTTTGATTCCATTTATTGTTGCTGGTTTTTTTGGATTAGCACTAGATATGGATTTTGTAAAAGCTTTTGCAATTGGAAGTGTAATTGCTGCTTCCAGTCTTGGAGTTACTGCAAAGATTCTAAGCGATCTTGGAAAGCTGAGATCTACTATCGGTCTTGAGATTTTTACTGTTACAGCAATTGTAGAATTTATTGCAATTATTGTTACAAGTGTTCTAATTCAATTCAATTCAAGTGAAACAACAGAGATTTCAGAATTTTTGTGGGTATTTGCAAAGATGATAATATTTTTTACAGTGGCTGGCTTTCTCTCAATTTTTATTTTACCAAAATTTTTCCGTACAATAAAAAAACATCTTCGTGCTCAACAAGTATATTTTGGTGTAGTTATTGGAGCAATTTTACTTGTAGCATATTTTGCCGAAATTAGTGGAATTCATGGGGCCATTGGTGCACTCCTATTAGGAATTGCCGTATCACGAATGAATAAAGATGAGTATTCTGAAATTTCAAAAAATATCAGTGCGATAGGTAATGGAGTTTTTATTCCAATATTTTTTGCTGGCATAGGTCTTCACTTTAGTATTAGCTTTCTTAATTTAGAAGTGTGGGTTATAGCTGCCTTTCTTGGAATTATAATTGGTGTCAAGTTTATCAGCTCTTACATAGCTGTTCGCATTGCAAAGATGCGCCCAGCAACCACTGTTGCATATGGGGTAATGGCAAAAGGAGCAGTGGATTTAGCCTTGATGCTATCTTTATTGCAGGTAGCAATAATAGATAATAGTCTATTTTCGCTTCTAGTGCTTGGTACTCTGATGACTATGATTATATCAAGTGTCGAGCTTCAACGAAAATTAAAAAAGATCATTCAAGTTAAGGTCGGGACAGCAGAACTTGGACTGATTCCAGTATTTTTTAGAAGAGTGGTTTCAGATATCCAGGCAATTGCCGTAATTACTACAGATTTTCCAAGAACATCCCCAAAATTAACCATTAAAGAATTTCTTGAAAAAAATGAACTTGATAAAAAGCCAATTTTAGTAATAGATGAACTTGACAAACTTGTAGGAATAGTGTCAAAAAGAGAGATTGACCGATTCTCTAAGAAAACTTTTGATGTCGTAACCATATCTGATGTAATGTACACAAAATTCCATGTAGCAGATCCTCATGATTATCTTGTTACTGTAATTCAAAAGATGAATTCCCATCCCTTCGATATGATCCCAGTAGTAGACATTAGTAAAGATGGAAAAGTAATTGGAATAGTCACAAATCAGAGTATATTGAATTTACTTGAAGAAAAAAAAGTTTCATAAAAATTTCCTAAATCATAAAATTTTTAGAATCAGAAAATATCATTTTTATATAATAACTATTTTTTTAAATTCCAATAATTTACTTTTTTAATCTAACATTCAAATTCTCGTATTCTAGCGATAAACTACAACGGAACAATTTTTTCTAAAATTTGAGGATTTTCAAGTGATGAAAGATCTCCTAATGGCCAACCAAGAAGTTTGGCTTTTAATAATCGTCTCATAATTTTTCCTGTTCTAGTTTTTGGAAGATCAGGTACTATGATAACTCTTTTTGGTCTTGCCAATTTTCCAATTTTTTCTGAAACATATGTCGCAATTTCTTCTTCTATCGCATCATTATTTTCTTTATCAATAGGTACTACAAAAAGAATTATTGCTTCTCCTGTAATTTCATCGGGAACAGATATAGCTGCTGCATCAGATATTTTCTTATGCGATGTTACATTTTGTTCAATTTCTGTAGTACTTAATCTGTGACCTGAAATGTTAATTACATCATCTACTCTGCCAAGCATATACCATAAACTATCATTGTCAACTTGAACATAATCTCCATGAAACCAAATATTTTCAAAACGTGACCAATAAGTTTCCAAATAACGTTCCCGGTCATTTAATAACCCTTTAGTCATTCCTGGCCATGGTGTTTTTACTACCAAGTAGCCTTTCTGATTACGCACAGAATTTCCTTTATCATCAAATACATCAACATCTATTCCTGGACAAGGCATTCCAACCGTAGATGGTTTTAATTTCATACCGGGAAATACAGATAACATCGCACCGCCAATTTCTGTTCCACCAGACAAATTCATTATAGGTACTCGTTTGTTTCCCACTTTTTCAAATAACCACCACCAAGATTCTTCATCTATTGGTTCTCCTGTAGTTGGGATATTTCTAATTGATTCTAAATCGTATAATTTTCTTGGAATTATATTATTTTTCTTAAACATCCTAACAGCAGTGGGCGAAATTCCAAAAATTGTTACCTTATACTGGTGTAAAATATCCCATATTCTATTATAATTTGGCCAATCAATTGCTCCATCGTAAATTACTGCAGTTGCCCCAATCTCTAATAAACCATAAACATTCCACACAAGACCAGTAATCCACCCAATATCTGCTGGCCAAAATAAAATGTCATCTTTGTGTGTATCTATTAAATATGCAGCCTGATGTCCAGCAAAAACTGAAAAACCGCCATGCGAATGAACTACCCCTTTAGGTTTGCCCGTAGTTCCAGAGGTATAGAGAATAAAAAGAGGATCATCAGAATCCATGATCTCAGTTTTACATTCTGAAGATTGATTTGATATTAAATCATCAAAATATACGATTGATTCTGATTTATCAAAATTATCAACATGTTTGTATTTAGTAACTATAATTTTTTTAACGCCAGTGTTTGCTATTGATTTTTCTATAGTATTTTTTTGAGATATTTTTTTACCTTTTCTAATATACCCATCAGTAGCAAACAGAAGTTTTGCTTTACAATCTTGTAATCTTAAACGTAGAGCTTCTTCACTATATCCAGAAAAAATTACTGTTTGCACAGCCCCAATTTTTGCACATGACAGAATTGCAATTATTGCTTCTTCAATCATTGGCATGTAAATTGCAACAACATCTCCTTTTTGTATGCCTAATGTTTTTAACCCATTAGCAAGTTTGTTAGTTCTAGTTTCTAATTCATTGTAAGTAATTTGTTTTTTTATTCCATCCTCTGAAACAAAAAAATATGCTATTTTATCTGGAGTTTGTTTTGAAAATTTTTCAACACTTGAACTAAAAATATTAGTTTTACCATTAACAAACCATTTTGACCATGCATACCCTCCTGAAAAATCTGATACTTTGAGGTATTTTTGGGACCAAACTATTCCGATATCTTCTTCTACTGCTTTCCAATACCAATTAAGATCCTTTTTTGCTTTTTGAGATAATTCAGAAAAATTTCCTATCTTGTACTTTTTCATAAAATTATGGATGTTTGAGCTAGTTATTTGTTCAGTAGTGGGAACAAAAGCAAAATCTGCCAACGAAGTAATCTATCATGAAAACATATTAAACTATATTTACGCAATTTTAATTAGAAATAATATGCGTAAATTCATTATTGATCAACAAGCTGAAGACATTGAGATTCCAGAAAACCTAAGACTAAATACATTTCTAAAAGAGTTTCATTCAGATTGCCCACATCCTGAATGCAATTTTGGATTCTACGGATTTGCGTTTGGCCAATCTCCATTTCCAGTTCCTACGATTGTTCAAGAAGCGTTTAGGAAAAATGTGGATAAAGGAACCTATGCCGCTGTTGCTGGAATTCCTGAATTAAGAAACGCAATTTCAAATTACAACAAAGATTATTTTGATTTTGATGTAGATGCCTCTCAAATTTATGTGGGTCCTGGAACTAAAGAATTAATCTTTAATCTTCTTGAAGTTCTTCATGGAACAGTGATATTGCCAACTCCAGCATGGCTTGGATATCTACCACAAATTAGATTCAGAAAGAAAAATTTTCACATGTTACCCGTTAGTAATAATAAAAAAATAACTGCTTCAAAATTAGAACATTTATCATTACGATTGCATGATAGACAAAAAATTCTAATTTTAAATAATCCCAACAATCCTACCGGTCTTGTTTATTCAAAATTGGAATTAGAAGAAATCGCAGATGTATGTAGGAAGCAAGGAATCATTGTCATATCAGATGAAATTTATGCTCAAACTACTTTTGATTTTAAAAACTTTGTTAGCATGGGTACAATTTATCCAGAAGGAACATTTGTTACTAATGGATTATCAAAATCTCACTCAGCGGGTGGATATAGACTGGGATATGTGGTCTTTCCTTCAGAATCAGATAAACTACAACAACATTTCATGAAAATTTGTGCAACCGAATATACTTCTACGTCCACACCTACACAGTATGCCGCAATAGCAGGTTTTACTAAAAGTAAAGAACTAGATGAATATTTTCATGTTACAAGACAAATCCATAAGCTAGTTGGAGAATATACCTTTACAGAATTAAATAAAATTGAGGGAGTAAAGACTACCAAACCCGAGGCCACATTTTATTTGTTAGCAGATTTTAATTTTTATGAAGCTGATTTTGAGGTAAATAAAATATCAACCTCTCAAAAATTCTCTGAATCGCTGATGCTCCATCCATATCATACTGCAATCGTGGGTGGGGACAGTCTAGTTTTAGAAAGAAATGATTTTAGTGCACGAATTGCATTTATAGATTATAATGGGGCAAAGGCAATTGAAAATTATCTAAATAATACTCCAAAAAGTCTTTCAGAACAAACAGAGTTTGTAAAAACTAATGCTCCTAAAGTTGTTAATGGAATTAAAATGTTAGAAAAATACTTTAATGATCTAAAAACTAAGACAGTGTCTCAAATAAATCAAACAGAAAAAACATTAAGATTACCACATTAATTATATTTTAATATACAATATTTACAAATGTAATTTTCATAAATTAATTTAAGATAAAATCAGTTTATATCATCCATAACAAATAGGATCCATAATAAATAGCAAAAATTTCAAGACCTCAAGTTCTAATTAGGCCTATGAAAAGGAATGACATTTTAAAGATAGTTGAGTTACAAATAGAATCATTTCCGTATTTGGCGGTGATAGGGGTAGTATGGAAACCAGAACATTTGGAAGCTCATCTTAAAGTGTTTCCAGAAGGTCAATTTTGTGCAGAATACAATGGAAAGATTGTTGGGTCTTGCAGTAGTTTAATTATAAAACTTGAACCTGAATACAAGGAACATACATGGTTAGAAGCATGTGGCGATAGTTTCTACAAAAACTATAATCTGAAAGGGGACTCTCTTTATGGTTCAGATGTTTCTACTCATCCAAAATATCGGAGACTTGGTATTGCTACCAAATTATACGATGCAAGAAGGCAACTTGCCATTAAACTAAATTTAAGACGTATAATTGCCGGTGGAAGATTATTCAATTATTGTGACTATGAAAAAGAAATGGCTGCTTTAGAATATATTCAAAATATAGTTTGATGCTTATTCATCTTCCCCTTTTACTATATCATCAGCACCATATTCATCATACACTTTCTTTCGTTCTTTCTCAAGTGCAGCTATCTCACTTCCTTCCCTCTTTTCATCACCCTGATATATGGTTCTGATTGGCCACGGGATTCTAATGTCATATTTTTTAAACTCTTCATAAATTATCATCCTTAGATCTGTCTTAGTTTTGAATTGAGCAGCATAATCTCTTACATAAACCCATAATCTAAAGTCTAAAGATGAATCATTAAAGTTTTCAAAACGCACTTTTGGTGAACTAATTTCAACGTTAATTTCTTTATCACAACCACAACTTGGTTTATTCTCCTCAAGATATGGACATCGCTTTTGCAAAATTAGATGTTTACCTTTCTCATCTACAACTTCTTTCATTGCTCGTTTTCCAACTTTAACTAAAATAGAAGCAACTTGTTTTGGATTGTTAAGATAAGATACTCCAACATCAACAATTGCTGGAACCATTTTCAATTCTTTTGAATAATTAATTATCTGGGAGTTTACGAGTTGCCTCGTAGGAATAATTGCAAATGATTCATTTAAGGCATGTCTGATATAGGTTACACGATTAGTTATTTTATGTACATAACCATTGTATCCTGTTTCCAACTCTATTCTATCTCCTTCAACAAAAATCTTTTCCTTTCTTATCATAATATATGCAAACCAATTTTGTAATGTTTCTTGAAGAGCTAACCCTACACCTATTGCCAATCCTCCTGTAGCAGTTGCTAAAACAAACAAATCTACTTCCCACCAACTGACCACTCCAATTATTACTGCAAGAAAAATTGCAACTGTTATTATTTGTGAAACTGATTTTGGAAGATCTTTTCTTTTGTGTTCTGCATATCCTATTGGTCTAGCCCCTGGAATAATTGGGTCATATTCCTCCATCCGTTTTTCTTCTCTCCATGTATCGATACGATAAATTTCTTCTTGGTCTTGACCTGGCCGCAATTTTTTTCCAGATTCATTGTTACCACTTATACATGCATGAAAGTATTTTTCGTATTTTTGTCGTTCAGATTTTTTCCATTCCTCAAAAGGATCTTTAACTAACTCTTGATAACTTCCTATCTTTGTTCCTTTGTTTGTATTAAAACCTTCAAGATATCTTATGCCTTCCTCAGTATTCAAATATTCTTCAAATTCTTCTTGGGTCAGTTCTTCAGGCGAAGTCTTTGGAGGTATCCATTTGAATATCTTGTGAAAAAGATCTCCGTTATCATCTTTAAAACCCATTAGATTTTTCCAAGCTTGAAAATCTTCTATTTCCAAAATTGTTTTTTGCCTTTTTGTCATTATAACAGGAACAAAGTTGGCAACAGTATAACCAATTACCAGAATATTTATGGTGTTTAGAATTTTTGCAAAAGTTTTAGCGGCAGACAATTCATCATCAGCTTGGATTGTGTCTTCAAATAGCTCAAAAGTTTGGATATAGGCATTTGTAGATGAGATTAATGCAATTGCAAAAATAGGTAGTATGGCTACACGAATAAATTGTGCAAGATAGGGTCTAGTGTAATTGAATTTTTTAGATTTTGTCCATTTTGAGAATTTCCTGTAAACTGTTGCAATTATAATAATTCCTATAATTAGAATTGTAAAGGCAATCTGAAGTGATTCTGAGGAGGCTAAAAGCTGGGATATATCAGCAAACTGTCCAGCTTGTGATTCAATTACCTGAATTGATCCCTCAACCATGATTGATTCTTAAACTACCCTGATTTAAAAATTACAAAATTGGACAATATAACATACTTTAGTTCATTTTTTTGTAACAATTTTGAAATCAACTTTTAATTTTAATAGACTAATTATTTTTTCTGACATTTCATTCCTATTTTTATGAGTTTTTGACAACATTTAACAGTAGTAAAGAAACACGTTTTATATGACTCAACAAAAATCTGAAAATATATGGACTGATTCAAGTGCTCCATCATACAAAACATATACTTTAATGAATTATAATGAAATTCCACAGCTTAAAAATTTCTCACAAGAAATGAAATTTGATATTCAAGTTGTAGGTAACATTTTACCGTTTAAGGCAAATAACTATGTTGTAGAACAGCTTATTGACTGGAAAAATATTCCAAATGATCCTATTTTTGTTCTGACTTTTCCACAAAAAGATATGCTTAGACCTCATCATTATTCACTTATGGCAGAGACTCTGAAAAGTAATGCTGACAAACGTGAAATTCAGAAAGTTGCCAATAAAATAAGGCTTGAGCTAAATCCACATCCTGCAGGACAGATGGAATACAATGTACCGCGGCTAAAAGACGGTACAAAACTTTATGGTATGCAACACAAATACAAAGAGACTGTACTTTTCTTTCCAAGTCAAGGACAAACCTGTCATGCATATTGTAGTTTCTGTTTTAGGTGGCCACAATTTGTTGGAATGGATGAACTAAAGTTTGCCATGAAAGAGACAGAACAGTTAGTGCAATACCTTAAAGAACATCCAGAGATCAGTGATGTTCTATTTACTGGAGGGGATCCAATGATAATGAAGACAAAAATATTTTCTACATACATAGATTCACTCTTAAATGCAGAACTTCCAAACCTGAAAACAATAAGAATCGGTACAAAAGCTCTTGGATACTGGCCATACAAGTTTCTTTCAGATGATGACGCCGAAGAAACATTGAAACTTTTTGAAAAAGTTACTCAAAAAGGACTGCATCTTGCATTTATGGCTCATTTTAACCATCCTGTAGAGCTTTCAACTGATGCAGTAAAGAAAGCAATTTACAGAATACGTAAGACAGGTGCTCAGATAAGAACCCAGTCCCCTATTTTGGCACACATTAATGACGATGCGAAACTGTGGACAGAAATGTGGACTAAACAAGTTCAACTTGGGTGTGTTCCATACTATATGTTTGTAGTAAGAGATACTGGAGCTCAACACTACTTTGGGATATCTCTAATTCGCGCCCAACAAATTTTTCGAGAAGCATATCAAAAGGCCAGTGGACTAAGCCGAACTGTAAGAGGTCCAAGCATGTCTGCAACAGCAGGAAAGATCCAAGTTCTTGGGGTAGTAGATGTAGGCGATGAAAAAGCAATTGTATTGAGATTTTTACAGGGAAGGAATCCAAACTGGGTTCAAAAACCTTTTTTGGCAAAATATGATGAAAAAGCGATTTGGATTGATGATCTTAAACCATTCAAAGGCGAAAAATTCTTTTTTGAAGATGAATTAAATGAATTATTCCAAAAAGACAAGACAGAAGCTAATTCTGAGATAAGCATACTAAGTGGCGGCCCTCCATAGAAACAAAGAAAGAATCAACTTCTGATAATTTATCAATCGTAGTACAATGATTTAGATAATAATCTTAATTTTAAAATCTACTACATTACATCTAAACACCGCAATGCATCTCTAAGTTATATTAGCTCTTTTTTTCTGGAATTTCCTGTTTAGAATCTTTTGGAGCAAAAGTTTTTGCTTTTGCCAAAGCAATTGTAGTAATAATTACAGACGTCAATATTATAACAAATACAATTTGAGGATAAACTTCTGCATTTGCAAGTCCAATTGTAAGTGGAATTGTTGCAACTACTGCAGCTGCAAGACCTCGCGGTATCATTGCTGTTGTCACTTTTTTCTCAAATATACTAAATCTCTTTCCCAGAGATATTTTTACTACGCCAATTCTGATTACATAAAGTACAACAGCGGCTATTATTCCAAAGAAGATGAACTCTAATCTTCCCAAAGTTGCAAGCAATCCTATAAACACAAAAAAGAATGATCTTACAAGAAATGTAAGCTGATTGTGAGTTGGATTATCTGTCGTAATTTCTGGAATCTTAAATTTCAAGTAACGGGAAAGTAGTTGTTTGTTACCAAGCATTAGTCCAAAAATCAAAGGAGCAAGTGCACCTGTTCCATTAAGTGATTTTTCTGCAAAAAATATTACAAATAGGATTCCTATTGTCAGCATATACGAATGTTGAGCGTTTTGAAGTTTGGTTGTTAGAAATGCCCAAGGAATACCTATTCCAAATCCAAGTATTAACCCAACTGCTACAGATCTTCCAAATGATTCAATTATTAGACCTTGATCAAAATGCCCAGAAATCATTATGTCAAATAAAACAAATGCAATGATAGTTACAAGAATGTCCGTAATTGCAGATTCTAAACTTAGCATTGACTTTGTGTCATCAGAAATTGGTAGATGTTTAACTAATCCAAATACAATAATTGAGCTGCTACCACCTACAATAGTTCCAAGCAGAATACTTTCTAATAGATTCCAATCAAGACCAAAAAATGCAATTAAAGTTACACAAATCACAGAAATAATAAAACCAAGTATTGATAGGAGTACTGCATAATGTGCTGTCCGTACTACATTTCGAATGTTGAGATTTAGTCCACCATCAAACATGATTATTATCAATGCAATTGCTGCAAAGTAAGGAACAACCTTACTTACGTCATCAATAGATATTATTCCAAGAATCGGACCAATAATTACTCCAAGTATCATTAGGAATGCTATATCTGGAATTCCAGTTTTTTTGAAGAAAGATTCTCCTATTACTCCTAAGAAAATTGTCACAGCTGCTGCCAGTAGCAAAACAGGCGCTGAGAGAATTTCTCCTGTAGGAGGAATTAACTGAAGAAAAAAGTCTTGAAACTTAGAAAAAGCCTCAAAAATAATATCTAAATTAGCAGAACCCATTGAAATCCCTTCCTGTGAACTGCTTTATAATAGAAATTGGTAATGTTTTTTGCACAGATACGCTAACTAATCTATTCTCTAATTATAACAAATGCTAGTTTTCCAGTCAAAAGTTATTCTACCAACAATTACACTGAATTTATTAAAGTACAGGGAAAAATTTATTGGAAATGACTGAACTCTTAACTAATGAAAAAATGATCCTAATACAACATGCCATAAAAAAATATGAAAATGAAGAGATTTTAATTGAAAAATTAAAGAGCGTACTTTCAGAAAAAGATGTTCACCGAGGTATTGATACTCTTATTGGAACTCAAAAAGTAAGAAGAATTGGACCTGAAGTTTTGGAAAACAACGAAAGCCATACTGAATTACCAGAACTACCAGAAAATCTAAAACCTCTTTTATCTCAGTTATAAAAATAGTTTTTCTAAAATCCACGAAGACCTTCCGGTCTAACAGCTTCTGGATGTTGTTTCATCCACGAAATTTTTTCTAACATTGATCGTTTGTCTTGTGGGAATGTTCCTTTGATAGTATATGCATTGGAACCATGGTTTGCTCTAAAAATAATCTCTTCCTTTGCTTCAATTTGACTAATTAATCCCTCAAGCTCATCAAGAGCTTCCGAATCTGAAACTGGAATAAAGGGTTCACCAAACTTTGACATAAATTCATCTTTTACACCAGGTTCAATGATTAAGGTAAGTGCAGCAGAGTATTGAGGAGATACTGCACTGATTACCTCAGCTGTTCCTCTAATATGCTCTTTAGTGTAGGTCTTGCCTCCTAATCCCAGTATAACCATACATGAAATAGTGAAACCTGTATCTATTGCCTTACGACAAGCCCTAATGATTGTCTGTGATGTAGCTCCCTTTGTTACTTTTTTTAATACAATATCGGATCCACTTTCAATTCCTATGTACATCATTTTAAGTCCAGCTTCGTACATTCTTCTTAATTCTTCAGGAGTTTTTTTAAGTAAATTCATTGGCATTGCATAACATGATACTCGCTCTAAATTAGGAAATTTTTGGTAAAGATAGTTTACAATCTTTATCATATAATCAGTTTGAAGATTTAATGCATCACCGTCTGCAAGAAAAATTCTAGGTGTATCAGGCATCTTTTTAGCCATCATATCGATTTCAATCTTTATTTCTTCCCAAGGTCTTTCAGAATATTCTTTAGAACGATACATATCACAAAAAGAACACTCATTAAATGAGCATCCTAAAGTTACTTGAAATATCAAAGATTTAGCTTCTGAAGGAGGTCTATACATGGGATAGTCATAATTTAACATCATAGTTATCTATACAATCAAATCAAATTTATCATTTTAGTATCTATGATTTTATTTCTACTCGTAAAACTCCTTAAAGGATTATCAATAATCAATAATTATGAGTGAGTCTACTAAGAATCTCGTTCCTAAATTCTTTGAAAAAACGGCTTTAACTTATGATAAAATTGTAAACCAAACAACTTTTACAAAGGACAAATATTGGAAAAAAGAAATTATTAAAAAAATTCCACAATGTAAATCAATATTAGATCTTGCATGTGGTACCGGTATATTAACTGAAAAAATTTCTGAAAAGCTTCCAGATGCAAAAATAGTTGGTGTGGATATTACAAAAAGTTATCTTGATATTGCAAAAAAGAGATTTACTTTAAACAAAAACATTTCATTTGTAAAACAAGATGCAGAAAAATTAGATCTAGAAGAAAAATTTGACTGTATTACATCATCTTATATTCCAAAATACTGTAATGCTGAAATTCTGGTAGATGTATGTATAAAGCATTTAAAAACTGATGGAAAAATTATTTTCCACGATTTTACATATCCTAAAAATAAAGCGGTTAGAATTTTTTGGAATATTTATTTTGTCGTATTAAATATAATAGGATATTTTATCCCGAATTGGAAGGATGTTTTTGTCGAGCTTCCAAAATTAATCAGGTCCACTAGATGGCTTGAGGAATACGGAGAAATCATGAAACATCATGGATTGAGAGTAGAACTACAGCGGATGACTTGGGGTTGTTCAGCCATTCTTACAGGAAATAATATAGTCTAATCTTATTTCTTCACTTATCTCAAACCAAACTGTATTGTCTGTAATGATTTGATATCGTCTAGTAACTTTTTGCTGTTTCTCATCATAATCAACTGAAATAATTTTCCTGATGGATTTGATATGATTTTGTGTAAGTATGGTCCCAATTCCATCTTTTTTTCTTAAAAGCTCAGCCAATACATTACTAGGAAGAATTTTTGAATCAAAATTAACTATTGCAAGAATAACTGGTAATTCATTTGCAGTTATTGTTACCTTTCTCACAAAATTTGTTCCAGATATTTGATTTTGTTCTATAATGTCCAGGTGTACATCACATTCTAAGGCCATTTTTAAAGTACTTTCAACATGACCTACTGGTGCGTCTAAAATCCTCTTAAGCAAAGGATCCAAAATCACTGCCATAATATTATTATAAAATTTATTAAATTAAATATTGTCTTATCAAAAAAAACAATATTGTGCTTAAAATAACTCCCAAGCTGATTAATTTTAGAACAAACTCTTTTTTGTAGATAAGAGAATCCTCTGTTGATTGTTTTTTAAGATTTTTGTAGATACGTGATGTCTTTATCAAAATATAACTTAAGATACCAGCTACCCCAGATAATGTAACGGATTCTAAGGATATTGAATTAATTTGAATTATAGTTCCTGCAAGAACTGGTAACACTCCCCATGAAAGTACAAAAGAAGAATCATTATGAAATTTTCCATTAAATAATTCTAAATTGTATGAAAGAAGAAAAAATATTTCGACAATTCCAATTGGAATTAAAAGAGGAGAATCTAAAAATGCATAATGAAATCCAATAATTATTGCACCGGATAATGCAATTAGAGAAATTATACCCAATTTCTTTTTTGATAAGAATCTCCAGGGTTTTGTTTTACTTCCAAGAGCATCAAGACAATGAGCTGATATCCCAAGTGCTAAAAAATATAGCAAACAAATTGCTACTAATCTCTCTATAGAGTAGTCAACAACAAGAGATCCCCATGCTGCAAATGATATTACCATACCAGTATAGGGTAAAAAGAGAATTCCAATTCCAGATCTAAAATTTCTAGTACCAAATTTTGGCACAAACCATTCTGAGAGACGGTCTTTTTGCACTGTTTCTTAATGGTGCTTGTCACTTAAATAATAAAACTAGAGGTATAGATTTTGAAATACCTTTTAGGATAATAATTCCACAAAAATGATATTCATATGGCAAATGATCCCCATTCAAAACGTCTTTTTTGGTTTTTATTTGCAGGTTCACGAGGTGGATTGAATAGACTCAAAATTGTATCTACAATTAAAAAAAATCCACTTAATGCTAATCAACTTGCAAAAGAATTAGGTTTAGACTATAAAGCAATCCAGCACCACCTCAAAGTACTTGAGAAAAATAACATCATTACAAAGGTAGGAGAAAAATACGGTGTGATATATTTTATTTCAACATTCTTAGAAGTAAATATGGAGACTTTTGATGAACTTGTACAAAAATTGGCAAAAAGTAAATAAGCAAAGTGAAGGTGCTCTCATCTAATTGGAACCAACTAGTGCTATTTTATCAGGCGTCTCAATTGCCAACATGATTGTTCTTGGAATATTGATGTGGTGTTTTGGAAAAATGTATTCTAAAACAAAAGCACAGCTTCCATTAGGAATGATTATTTTTGCTGGAATGTTGTTTTTGCATAACATCATTGGCTCATTTGCATATTTCTCAATGGATCAGATATTTTCCCATGAAGTTTTTCCTTACATGTTAGGTGTTACTATTGCAGAGCTTGCAGGTGTATTGATACTTTTGAAAATTACACTAGAATAATCTAGTTTATTTGTCAGAATATTTTTCAATTATTAATGAAACAAAAATATAAAGAATATTTCAAACTAAACAAAAATATTCTTGCTGGTTTTGCAGCATCAATAGTAGTTTCAGCTATTGTAGCTCAATCACTTGTTGGTCAAGAAGATTATCTAAACACTACCTATACTCTGATTGTAGATTATGTAGTATATTTTTCTATATTTGGTAGTCTATACTATTTTGATAATAGAAAAAAATACCAACTAGAATCAGGCCAAACTGACAAAATTGCACTACGAAAAGATCTAATAAAAATTATTACCTCACTTGGAATAGCAGAGGTTGTTTATACAATAGTTAGATGGGCTACTCAGTATTATCTACTAACAATAAATTATGAACCCTATATTGCATCAATATTATCACAAGGTATATCCACCATTGTATACATGATTGTAGTAAATCTGAGTGTTATAATGACGAGGTTATACAAAGATGGGAATTAATGTATACGTTGATGGATCTGGCGGTTCAGATTCTGGTTACGGATTTTTTGTAAAAGAAACAGGGGAATCTTTTTATGAAAAAAAACCTAATATTACAAATAATCAAGCAGAATACCTGGCAATTATTGTAGCATTAAAAAAATTTGTAGATTCTAAAGAAGAAGTTACAATATTTAGTGATTCAAAAAATACTGTTTCACAATTAAATCATGAATATGCTATAAACAGCGAACAACTAAAAGAGCTAGCAAGAGAGGCATGGCCGATAATTTCCAAATTTTCCAATCTTAAAATTAAATGGATTCCAAGAAATGAAAATCTAGCTGGCAAAATGCTTGGAAGCTAGATTCCAGATCGCACTTATCATGGTTAACTTTATTATGTAAAATATTCTGATCAAAGTTCGTAATCCATGACAGAATCCGTTTTTCTTTCTCCAAAATCTATTGCAATCATTGGTGCATCTGATAAAAGAGGCAGTGTAGGACGAACTATTACATCAAACATCATGAATGGTTTTAAAGGTACAGTTTTTCCCATCAGTCCTACTAGACCCACAGTCTTTTACAAAAAAGCCTACAAATCTGTTCTCGATGTACCAAACACAATTGATCTAGCAGTAATTGTTACAAAAAATACAATCGTTCCAATTGTTCTAGAAGAATGTGGTAAGAAAAAAGTCAAAGGCGTAATTATAATCACTGCTGGTTTTAAAGAAGTAGATGAAGAAGGTGCAAAATTAGAACAGCGTCTCAAGGACATAGCAAAAAAATACAAAATCCAAGTAATTGGACCTAATTGCCTTGGAGTGATGAATCTTGATCCAAAAACAATGATGAATTCTACATTTCTAAAAATAACTCCCAAGTCTGGAGAAATAGCTCTAGTATCCCAAAGCGGAGCTATTTGTGCGGCACTTTGTGAAGATGCAAGTGCACAGGGCATTGGATTTTCAGCGGTGGTAAGTATGGGAAATAAAGCCGTAATGAGTGAAATTGACATTCTCAATATGCTTGCTAATCATAAACAGACCAAAGTTATTGTCATGTATCTTGAAGATATGGGTAATGGACAAGAATTTCTTAAAGTTTGTAAAAATCTTACACGGAAATTAAAAAAACCAGTCTTGGTTTTAAAATCTGGTAGAAGTCCAGAGGGTGCAAAAGCTGCAATGTCTCATACTGGAGCTCTGATGGGTTCTGATGAAATTTATGATGCTCTACTAAAACAATCTGGAGCTATCAGAGTAGATACTATGGAAGAATTATTTGATTATGCAGTTGCATTTTCAAAACAGCCACTTCCATTAAAAGGCGAACTTGTAATTGTATCAAATGCAGGAGGCCCTGCGATAATTTCAACTGACGTATGCTCAAAAAATGGAATTAAAATGGCAAAAATAGATAACATTAGATCAAAGATTGATGCGGTAATTCCACCTTGGGGAAGTTCAAGAAACCCTGTTGACATAGTTGGCGATGCAGATTTTAATCGATTCAATAACGTTTTGGACCATGTTTTAGGTCATCCAAATGTTGGTTCAGTCATCTCAATGTGCACTCCCTCTGGAACACTTGATTATGATAAACTTGCAGAAGTTATAGTTGCAATGTCAAAAAAATACAAAAAAACCATGCTTGCTAGTTTAATGGGTCTAGATGAAGGTATTACAAATAGAAAAATTCTTGCTGAGGGAGGAATTCCATATTATACTTACGCAGAAGGTGCCATAAGAGCATTAACTGCTATGCTAAGATTTACAAAATGGATTTCTTCCCCTCCAGGGAAAATTATAAACTTCAAAGTTAACAAAGGAACAGTCAAGAAAATTTTTGACAAAGTCAAAAAAGATGGAAGGCCAAATCTTCTTGAAGAGGAAGGCCAAGAAGTATTACGTGCATATGGATTCCCACTTCCAAAAAGTGCACTAGCAAAAACAGAAAATGAGGCAGTAAAAATTGCAAAGAAGATTGGTTATCCTGTGGTAATGAAGATTGCATCACCACAAATAATTCATAAATCTGATGCAGGAGGTGTAAAAGTTAATCTCACAAATGACAATGAGATAAAATCTGCCTTTAAGGAAATAGTTTCAAATGCCAAAAAATATAACAAAAAAGCTGAGATTAAGGGAGTTTTAATCGTTGAAATGATTAAAGGAGGAAAAGAAATGATCATAGGCTCAAAACTTGAACCAGGGATGGGACCCGTGATAATGCTTGGAATGGGTGGAATTTATGTTGAAGTCTTAAAAGATGTAACTTTCAAATTAGCACCAGTGACTGACAAGGAATCTGATGACATGATAACTTCAATTAAAATGAAAAAAATTCTAGAAGGTGTTAGAGGAGAAAAACCCTCCGATAAAGCTAAATTATCTGATTGTATCCAAAGACTCTCCCAACTAGTTACAGATTTTAAAGAAATCAAAGAGCTTGATATGAATCCAGTATTAGTAATGGAACAGGGTAAGGGATGTAAGATTTTAGATGTTAGAATAGGACTCTGAATATGGATATACCAAAAATTATTTTTACTATGATCTGAATTTTTATACAACTTCGAGGGACCTTTTTTATGCCGATCAGAACTGGCCAAGAATACATTGATAGTTTACGTGGACGAAAACTCAAAATTTTTCTATTTGGTGAAGAGATAAAAGATCCGGTAGAACATCCAATAATCCGTCCCTCCATTAACGCAGTAGCTGAGACGTATGATCTAGCAGTACGAGAAGAAGAACTTGCCACAGCCCAATCTTCAATCACCGGAAAAAGGGTAAATCGTTTCTTACACATTGCTGAAAGTGCTCAAGATTTGGTTTTTCAAAACAAGATGCAAAGAAAGATGGGACAAAATACTGGAACATGCTTTCAACGCTGCGTTGGTATGGATGCAATAAACTCACTTCATTCTACTACATATGAAATTGATGAAAAACATGGAACAACCTATCATAAAAGATTACTTGATTTTATAAAAATGATGCAAGAGGAGAATTTTGTCATTGGTGGTGCAATGACTGATCCAAAAGGTGATAGAAGTAAAGGTCCAGCAGAGCAAGTTGATCCTGACATGTTTGTTCACGTTGTGAAAAGAGATGAGAAAGGAGTTTACGTTAGTGGTGCAAAAGCGCATCAAACTGGTTGCATCAATTCACACTGGATAATAATAATGCCTACATTAAGACTAACAGAAAATGATAAAGACTATGCTCTAGTGGGAGCATTCACAGCAGATGCACCAGGCATAACTTACATTTATGGTCGTCAGTCATGTGACACACGAAGCATGGAGGAAGGCGATATAGATTCTGGAAATGCTCAATTTGCTGGACAAGAGGCAATGATAATTCTTGATAATGTGTTTATTCCATGGGATAAAATCTTCATGGATGGGGAATACGAATTTGCATCAATGCTTATTGAAAGATTCACTTGTTATCACAGAAGAAGCTATGTTTGTAAAACAGGACTAGGTGATGTGTTAATTGGTGCTGCATCAACAATATCTGATTATAATGGTATACCAAACGTTTCACATATCAAAGATAAATTAGTTGAGATGACTCATCTAAACGAATCAATATTTGCAGCAGGTATCGCATCTTCATATCAAGCACATAAGCTGAAATCTGGAGTATATCTTAACGATGACATGTTAGCTCAAGTTTGCAAACATAATGTCACTAGATTTCCATATGAGATAGGTAGACTAGCACAAGATATTGCAGGAGGACTTGTAGTAACTATGCCATCTGAAAAAGACTTTAGACATCCAGAAGCAGGCCCTCTTTTAAAAAAATACTTGGTGGGAAGAAAAGGTGTTGATGTTGAAAATAGAATGAGAATATTCCGATTAATTGAGAACATGACCATGGGAAGAAACGCTGTAGGCTATCTTACAGAATCCATGCATGGTGCAGGTTCTCCACAGGCTCAAAGAATTCAGATTGCTCGTCAAATGCAACTAGGTTACAAGAGGCAATTAGCAAAGAACTTAGCTGGCGTTAAAAATGATGATGAAGAAATAAAAGAACCTTCAGAATATTTTAAACGAGTATTTAGATTAAATTCAGAAGACTAGCTTAAAATCTATATCCAATATTTGAATTTCTTAGGTAAAAATAAAAAAATGATAGATTAGGAAACTTTAACGCTTCCTGTCATCCATGGGTGAACCATACAAAAGTAGTTGTTTTCTCCTGCTTTGTCAAAAGTGTGAGAGAATGTTTTTCCTGCCATCAACAGACTACTATCAAACACCCCACTTGGTCCATTTGTAGGACTTCCACTTGTAATAGTATGTGCAGCAGAGTCATCATTTGACCAAACAACTGTATCACCTTTCATGATAGATACTGATGATGGAATAAAACACTTGTTGGTTTCTTCACATCCAGGAATTGATGTTCCTGATGGGACTGAAACTTTAACTGTTTTTGGTCCTGCACTCTGTTCTTTCATAACTGGTGCAGTAGTCTTTTCCATCATTGGCGCTACAGATTTTTTATAATCAAGTTTGTAATCTGCAATGAATTTTGTAGTTTTCATTGAATGTAATGCAAGAGCATTTCCTTCAAACTTCCATGTACCTTTTGCACTTTTTTGATCAACTAATGTCAATACAAAATTTGTTTTACCATCAGGAGTCCAAATTGGTTGCTGTGAAACTTCTCCTGCACTCAATGGTCCTTTCAAGGAGACAAGTTGAATTGGTTCTGATGTATCATATGTGATAGTTCCAGAGTAAACTTTGTCACTTGGAGGTAAAATCACGGCAAGTTGATGAAATTCGTGTCCTAGTCCAGGATCTTTAACAGATTCAATTCTGTCCCAACCTGGCATAGTAGCCTTACTTAATGTTGGTTGCGTAGTTGCAGCAGATTCTTTTTCCATTACCGGTGATGTAGTTTGAACAGGTGCTGCAGGTGATTGAAATTGACCACCTATAGATGCAAAACCTACTCCTACTACGACAATGGCAATAGTCCAAGCAATAGCTGCTTTATCGACTGCGGTCATAAAGTGCGATAAAATTAATCTAATTATAAATGATCTTATTAATCGGTGATTTGTTAAGATATAATCTGAACTTAAAAATTTAGATTATATTATTTATCATCTTTATTATTCTTTGATTCAATTTCAATATCATCTTTTGAATATGATCTTTTTTCATAGTCCTCATTTGAAATATTCTTATCTGATTTATGTTCTGAACTTGCAGTTTTTTTAACATCCTTCGAATATTCCTTATCATCTGGAATATCAAAATTATCTAACTCTTTAGACTCTTGATTATTTTTATCTATTGAATCAAAATCAAATGAATCCGATAATCCATGTTCTTTTTTATTTTTCCTTAATTGTTTGAAAATCATAACAGCTATAATTATTGCAATAATAATATAATTAATTGGAGGGGTGAGAACTCTAGTTACATATCCCACTTGTGGTATTACATATGCAACTTTTCCAATGTATTCTTCTTCTGTGATTGGAAAGTCAGTTCCAGGAATTGAAGTTGGATTTGCATCGCCTTTGGTTCTAATGGTATAAGGATCTTCATTAAGTATCGCCGCAACTCTATGTACAATTACTCTATCTTGACCTTCAGGTCGATCAAAGACAATTACATCACCAATTTTTACTGATTCAAATGGATCGTTTCCTTGTACAACTAGCACATCAAATACTTGAAGTTCAGGTATCATACTTCCACTTGAAACAACATAAAATGGATTTTCAGTACCAAAGACAACTCGTAGACCCATCCATATTATTAGAACACCAATTACAACAATTATGACATCCTTGAGAATCCCTTTTGGAATCATACCACTTTTCATTTTATGTTCCTTCCTTTGAATTCATAAGAAAACCTATGTTTGTTACCTGCTATACTTGAGAGCCACAACTTTGACAGAATTTGGAGCCTGGTTTGTTATCAAAACCGCAGCTAGAACATTTTGAGACTGACAGAACTGTGCCAATATTTTCCGCTTGTCCTTCACCAAGTAGAATTATCTCTCCAATTTTTTTAATTTGATTCCATTTTACACTTATATCACTTCCATCATTTCTTGTTATAATTAGTACAACATTTTGAGTTGCATCAACACCTACTTGTTTTACGGTTCCCATTCTTTTGGCTTTCTCGTCATAAACAGTCATTCCTGCAATTGCGTTAAAAGACGAATTCATTTGCTGAGATTGGCGTACAGCATCTTCTTCTAAATTAGAACTTCGAAGCATCTGAGAATCAAAATCAGGAATTGTAACAGCTGGACTAGGTGGTGTAAATGATTGCTGAATTGGTTTAGAAGGAGATACAATTGTATCATTTCCTGGAGTCATTGGTCTTGCATTACCTGTATCTATTACCTCGTTTGGTTTTTTGAATTCCCTATATTCTGCAAGAGTAGAGCTACAAGTTGTGCAAATGTATTGTCCCTTTTCTACAAGAATTAGATTTTCTGCTACCTCCTCATTTGGGTTTTCAAATTGAATCCTAGGAGCCCCTTCATAGTCTTTCTCACAAGTATTACAATAAAATTTTGAAATTTTCTCTGCATCAATTCGTCCCACTGGTGCTAAAAATAAATCTGGTCCGCCCAAGTTTCCTTTTCTTTGTAGATCGTCATTTATTGAGGCCATAATATAACCGCCAGAACCTCTTAATTTCTTCATTCTTGATTCTAAGCTCATATCTGAGATTTCCCAAAAGGTCATTTAAGTATATATTCATCAAATATGAAAACACCCTAAATTTTTTAAGAATAAATTGAATCTTCAGTAGGCCTCAAATTAGTGTGAACATATTTAGGGATGTTTAGATGAATTATGTCTACCATGGCAGTTAAGCAAGTGTCAGACACAAAGAGTTGGGAAACTGATGTAATGAGCTCTTCCGTGCCCGTTTTTGTTGACTTTTGGGCAGAATGGTGTGGTCCCTGTAGAATGGTTAGTCCAGTTGTAGAAGAACTATCAGAAGAATATAATGGTAAAGTAGATTTTGTCAAAGTAAATGTAGATAATGCTAATGAACTTGCGTCAAAATATAATGTATTTAGTATTCCCACTTTAGCAATTTTTAGTAAAGGTCAGATTATTGCCCAGCAAGTGGGTGCTGCATCAAAAGAATCCTACAAAAATATGATTGAAAGAGCTCTAGAAAAAGTCTAGGCAGGTCCTGTTTTTTGTTTTTAATCTAAAGTAATTAATATTCGAAATGTGCAGTTTAAAATCACATGTCGCTTGGTGAAATAGATACATTAAATCTTCTGACAGACAAATTAAACGCGTTGTTTGATCAATCACAGGGATACTATGAATCATTTCTTGATGCAAATAATCTTTACAAAAATGGAAAACTCTCTGATAAGCAATTTTTTCAAAAATTAGGCGATTATGTTGTTGCGTATTCTGCACTTGAGTTTCTTTCTATCAAAGTTATGTTTGAAATGAAAAAAGCGCTTGACAAAATTTCTGGTGGTGTAGCACTAGGTGGGACCCATTCCCCTGGATTAATGCCTGGTATGGGGTCTCCAGGAATGACTGGTGGAATGGGAATGCAATCATTTACTGCACGTGTTGGAACTGATCAAAATCCAGTAGGTGCACCACCTTCAGTAATTTCAGCCCAACAAGGTTTTAGTCAACCTGGTACACTTCCAACTCCAGATTCTTCGTTAATATCACATTCTACAGATAATGGAATGCATTGTACAGGTTGTGGTGCAGGACTTAGACCACACGCAAAGTTTTGTACAAAGTGTGGAAATAAAGTCTAAATAATTTATAAATAAAAATTATACTTGAGTAGCACCACATTCAGTACAAAATTTTGCTGTTGACGCAATTTTATCTCCACATTCAGAACAAAATTTTGTATCAGAACTAGTTTGTGGAGCAGTTTTACCATACATCCCAGAACTCCTCAATGCACCAGTCGGTTCATATTTTTCATCATCAATAATTTGAACTGGTTCAAAATCTTTTTCTTCAATAAATGTCAGTAATCTAGGTATGCTATTTTCTTTCTTAGTTGGATCGGGGACCATATCCCCTAACCAAAATGAAAATCTCATTAGGGTCAACTCTGGAGTAGAAAATGCAAGTGTATGACTTGACATATAGTCTTCGGCAGCTTGTTTTCCATTGAAAACCTTCATGAAAATCAATATTCTTGGTTTATGTATAATAGTTTCTAGATAGTGGACCGGGAGGGAATTGAACCCTCGACATCCGCGTTGCGAACGCGGCGTTATACCACTAAACCACCGGCCCTCCCTTACCACAAAAGAATCCGTTTTTATTCATTTACTCAACGAATAAAACCCCGAGACATATTTTTAGAAAAATAGATGACATATGATACTGTAATTGTTGATTCGCATGTAATTCTTCCTCAGGGAATAGTTAACAAAAATATCGTCATTGATGAAGAAAAGATAGTTGATTTTACTACTGATGTTCCATCATGCGACAAAAAAATAAATGGAAATGGATTGATATCGATTCCAGGAATCATTGATACCCATGTACATTATGGTGTTTATTCCTCAATAGAAAAAGCAGCTGTAACAGAATCCCATGCGGCAGCAATTGGTGGAATCACTACAATGATGAGGATGCTCAGACTAGGAGGATCATATAAAAATTCATTGATACCACAACTTATTGCAAGCTCTCAGAGTCATTATGTTGATTATTCCATTCATGCTTCCATTTTTAATAATCAACAGATTGATGAAATGAAATTCTGTCTTGAAAAATGGATAACGTCATTCAAATTATACATGAATCTAGGTGGAGATATCGGGCATGTTTACATGGATATGGAACCTGGTACAAATTCTTTACGTGAAGCCAAAGTTGAGGTAAGTTCTGAAATAATTCAGAAGGTCGTTCAAAATGCTGCATTACTTGGGTGTCCAGTTTTAGTTCATGCAGAAGATTATGAGATGTGTGCATGTGGTATAAAAACTGCTAAGGAAAAAAATAAAGATGGTCTTGCTGCATGGTCTCAAAGTAGATCTACACAGTCTGAAATTAAATCTATAAAAACAATTTCTAAATTTGCACGAGAATGTGGTTGTACTTTATACTTTGTTCATATTGGTTCAGCTGATGCATTAAATCAGATAAAAGAAGAGAAAAAAAATGGCACAAAGATCTTTGTAGAAACATGCCCCCATTATCTCACTTTATCCTATGAAAAGCAAGACGGATATCTTGCAAAGGTAATGCCACCAATTAGGACATCAAAGGATGTTGAAAGTGTTTGGAATGCACTCCATGATGGGCAAATCAATACCATTGGCACTGATCATGTTGCAAACCAACTGAAACTAAAACTGGGAGGAAAAGATGTTTGGGATGCTCTTGCAGGTTTTCCTGGAATGGGAACACTTTTGCCAATCCTATTGAGTGAGGGGGTGAATAAGAACAAGATTGCCCTTGAAAAATTAATACAGATTACAAGTACAAATGCCGCTAAAATTTTTGGAATGTATCCTAACAAGGGTACACTAGAGAAAAATTCAGATGCAGATATAACAATGATTGATTTGAAAAAAGAAAAAAAAGTCACAAGTGATCTATTTGGAGGATTTTCTGACTACATTGTTTATTCTGGATGGAATCTAAAAGGTTGGCCAGTCAAGACAATTGTACGTGGAACAGTTGTTGCAGAAAATTTTGAAGTCATCGGAAAATGTGGATATGGGAAAATGGTTGTAAGAAAGCCCACAACCATGACCACTTTATAATTTGACTAAGTTATAATTTCAAATTTTCCGTTTGTTTTTGCCTTGTAAATTACATCAGGCTTTCTAGTGAATATACCTACTTCCATAACTCCTGCAATGAGTTTAACTTTTTGTGCAAGCGATTTTGGATTTTTAATAACTCCAAAATCACAGTCTAAAATCACATTACCGTTTTCTGTTATGAAGGGGTATCCTCGTTCTATTGTACGTATTTTTGGTTTTCCACCAAGAGTGTGAATAGAATTAACAACCGTATTTCTTGCAAGCGGATGAACCTCAACCGGTATTGCTATATTAAAATGTTTTACAAATTTTGATTTGTCAGCCATAATGACCACTTTTTTTGCTGCGTTAATAAGAATATTTTCTCGGAGAAGAGCTCCACCTCCACCCTTGATAAGATTTTTCTGTTCATCAATCTGATCAGCTCCATCAAAAACAACATCGATCTTCTTCACCTGGTCTGCTTCAATTAGATGAATACCGCCTTCTTCTGCAATTATTTTTATTTGTAATGAAGTGGGAACTCCTCTAACTTTGATATTTTTTTCATGTAATAATTTTGCAAGTGATTTGACAAAAGCAGTGGCAGCCCTACCACTTCCCAAACCAATGACATATCCATCTTTAACAAATTTCAATGCATCTTTTGACAATGCCGAAATGGCATCATCAAATGACAATTACTCTACCTCTGCCTGCTCAAGTTTGGACAGAGTTTTCATAATCTCTACTTTAATTCTGTCAAGATCATCCTCATCATCGTCTTCAATATTTTCTTCATCTGGGAGCTTTATCGTGGGCTTTGGTTTGTGTTCTGATACAACTGAAAGATTTTCCACTATAGAAGATTCTGTTGTAATTTCAGATTTTTCTGAACCGATCTGACTTGAACCTGTTAGAAGCATCTCACTTTTTTCATTTACTTTTGGTTGAAGTTTTTCATTTTGTTCTTGTATAATTTCCATTTGTATCTCACGTGGTTTTTGTTCTATCAATGGAAATTCTAATACATTTGATGGTAATTCTGTTAGAGTTGTAATTTCTAACGTTCTTGGTTTTGGGTGTATTGGTACTTGAGGAATCTCTTTTCCAACTCCTTTTTGTATTTGTGGCGTAACTTCAATCTTTTTAATTTCTTCTGTTGATTTCCTTATCTGTTCTTCAACCTTTGGCTTTGTTTCTTCCATCTGTATGTTTGAGATATTAATTTTAGATGTAAGCTCGTATAATCTCTTATCAAGTTGTGATAGCTTTTGGTCCATTAGTGTAATTAATCCATCTCCTAGAGGACCCAAGTCAGGATGTTTGCTTGCAGCTTCTAATTTCTCAATTTTTGCTAAAACTATGCCTAACTGGTGTTGGTATCTTATTAGTAGCCTATCGCGCAGAATTTTTGATAAATCAACATCTTGTTGGTAAAGTCTTGAGATAGTCTTAGTTAGAATATCTCTTTCTATATTCAATGTATTTAGCTGACTCTTAATATGAGAATTTGCTCCTATTGATACTAATTTGGACTTAGAAAAAAGTAAATTCATGTATCTACGTGTACCATTTAATCCAAGAGTATTTTCTTAGTTTCGATTCTGGAAATCCACAACTAGCACATTGGTGATGACGCTTGTGAAATGCGTTCTTTCCACATCTTCTACATCTGATATGAACCTTCTTTCGAGTAAAATTACCCATTGAAGTTGTTCCTCTTACCATATCAAATTACTCCTAGGAAGGTGGTGGCGAAATCATTACCACATTGTCCCCTCGTACAACTATTGTTCCAAGACTCTTTGAATCTCCCTCAGAAGGGATCTCTTCTGACTGGTCGAGTAGCAGGTTCATGTGCTGGTCAAAACCGAGTAAATTGCCTCGAATTGTTTTTCCGCCTTTTAGCTTTATCAATACGATTTTGTTGATACTCTCATCCAGTACTTTTACTGCCATGTCAACTGACATCTAATTCACTTATTAGATCTGGTATTGGGGGATTATATTAAAATTTCAATGGTGTAACTTTCGACTTTTATCAGTAAGGCATGTTTGACTCTTTTTGGATAAATTACGTACAATTTCTGCTAGAAACTTCCTACCGTCTTTTGCAGTAGATTTCGTTGGGTTTCCCCATACCCCATTTCTAGTTGCAGATGGAAATGATTTTGAAGCCAGTTTTACCATTCTTAATTTTTCTTTTTTTGACAAATTCTTTGTAATCAATCCTATCTGAACCCGCTTCATTTTGACTTTTTTAGATATAGCAAGCATTAGTGATGTTTCAACAAACCCTGCATGATCAAATTCATGTTTCATAAAATGCCAATATGAAAAAACAAAAACTCTAACTTTTTGCTTTGAAATCTTTTTAATTTTCTTACTTACATTTTCTAGAGCTTGTTGATTCCCATAATGTCCATTTAGTATGAATATTGAGTTTATATCATTACTTGAAAGGGAAACACAGATATCAATTAACAACTGTTCTAAGGTTTGTCGTTTCAGACTTAGATTGAAGAAAGGCGCATGCTCAAATGAAACCCCATATGATATAATAGGTAACAACAAAAAGTTGCATTTTTCTGATACCTGTCTTGCTACCTCATAGACAATATCGGAATCTGTTGATACAGGTAAGTGAGGACCGTGTTGTTCCGTAGAACCTATCGGAATTATTACAGCTTTCTGCTTTTTAATAATTTTTCTTAGATCTGGATCAAGTTGATCTTTTACAACTACCATTTAATTCACTTTGTGTGAACCTTTCTCCAACGTACTTCTAATTTGTTTGAAAGATGCATCTTTACAGATCTAAGAAGAGTATTTGCCTCCAATTTTTGTCCCTTATTTCTTATAGATTCAAGACTGTCTTCTGGACTTACATTAAAGGAATCTTGAAAAATAATTGGTCCTTGATCCAAATTCTCTGTAACATAATGTGCAGTTACTCCAACAATCTTGGCTCCTCTCTCATATGCTTGCGCATATGCCAGTGCACCTGGAAATGCAGGCAGCAATGAGGGATGAATGTTAATGATTCTGTTTGGATAACGCCACACAAAGTTAGGGGTTAGAATTCTCATATATCGTGCCAAAACAATTAGATCAACGTTATATTTTTTACATATATCAATAAGTTTTGATTCAGCTTTTGACTGTTCTTTCTCATCAACTAACACAAATGGAATCTTTGTTTTTTTTGCCATTAATGATAGAGTCTTCTCTGTTCCAACTATGACAGAAATTTTTCCTGTAATTGCACTTTTAGAATCAAGTAATAATTTAAGACAATGGGATTCTTTTGTTACAAATACTGCAATATTTTTTTCTGAATTAATCTCATGATGTGTACTCACATCCATTTTATGCTTTTTAGCAATTTTTTGCAGCTCGATTTCAAATTTTTTAATATCAATTTTTTTGATAAAAGATATCTCAAGATACATTCCAAATAATCCTTTGATTACGTTTTGGTTTACTTTCTCAACATTTCCTTTCTTTTGAAATACAAAATTGGTGAATGCAGCAACAATTCCCTCTCTATCTTTTCCAACAACTGTAATTCCAACTATTGTCTTTTTCATGAACGTTGTTGAAATGCGGTACTTATAATTTTTAGAATTGATGCGGGAGGTGGGATTCGAACCCACGAACCCCTAAGAGACAGGGTCCTAAGCCCTGCGCCTTTGACCAGGCTTGGCAACTCCCGCATCCACCTTGCCTTTAAACACAAATTTATCTATTATTGAGAGATATTAGTATGGCAAAATTATTTGGAACAAATGGAATTCGTGGAATCTTTGGACAAGATTTCAATTTAGAATTCATTCATGATATTACATTATGTATTGCAGAATATTTCAAAGAAGGCCCAATACTTGTAGGATACGATGGTAGGGATACTAGTCCTTTAATTGCAAAAATTATTTATTCTACATTAAACTATGCAGGACTTGATTGTAAGAATGCTGGTCTTGTGCCAACCCCATGTCTTGAATTTGCAACAAAAAAACTTGGTTATACCGGTGGAATCATGATTACTGCATCACATAATCCTCCATTATACAATGGAATTAAGCCTGTGGCATATGATGGAGTGGAGATATCAAGAGAAGATGAGATAATTATTGAAGAGATTTACTTTACTAAAAAATGGAATAAGAATTCATCAAAATTTGGTTCTACGCAAAAAGAGGATTCTGCAATTAAGGTATATCTTAACGGTATTAAGTCTCAAGTAGATTCCTCTAAGATAACACAAAAAAAGTTCAAGGTAGTGTTAGATCTTGGAAACGGAGCACAGGCAATTACTGCACCAAAACTTTGTGAGGAATTGGGATGTCAAGTTGTTTTAATAAATGAAAAAATAGATGGTACATTTCCAGGTCGTGGTTCAGAGCCAACTCCTGAAAATCTTTCAGATCTTTCTGATAGTGTGAAAAAAACTAGATCTGATTTTGGTATTGCATTTGATGGTGATGGTGATCGAAGTCTTTTTTGTGATGATGATGGGACAATCTTAACTGGTGACAAGTCAGCTCTTTTGTTTTCAAAATACATTTTAGAAAAAAATCCTAAATCTACTATCATCACTTGTCTTAACTCTGGGTCAAGTATAGAAAAAATTGCTGATAATTCAAACTCAACTGTGATTAGAACAAAAGTTGGAAGCGTTGAAGTATCAAGACAAATGATTCCAATAAATGCAATCATTGGATTTGAAGAAAATGGGGGATTTATGTATGGAAAACACAACCAAGTTAGAGATGGTGGAATGACTTTGGCATTGGCACTTGATTTACTTGCAAGAACTGGGAGTACCATGTCAAAGTTGGTTAGTCTTTTGCCACCCTCTTTTACTACAAAAACTAAGATTTCATGTTCTAAGGAGGATGCACAAAAGCTAATTACTAAACTAAAAGAGGAAAACCCCTATTCTGACACTACTGATGGCATTAAAACCACTTTTAATACGCAAACATGGATTATGGTGCGACCCAGTGGAACAGAACCAATTATTAGAGTTTATGCAGAGGCTAGCTCCAAGGAAAAGCTTGATAATCTAATTACCGAGTATGTTCAAAAGATAAAATCAATGTTGGGCAGATAACACTTTTAAAACGAATCGGCCGGTTGATGAGAATGGCTAAAGGTTACTACGTAAAATTTGAGACACCACCAGACTTGGTAAATCCTATTTTAGAGGCACTTAGAGTAGCTTCTCAAAGTGGCAAAGTAAGAAAAGGAACTAACGAAGCCACAAAGGCTATTGAACGTGGTATTAGCAAACTTATAGTAATTGCTGAAGACGTTGAGCCACCAGAAGTAGTTGCACATCTTCCAATAATTTGTGACGAACAAGGAGCTGCTTATGCATTTGTTCCAAGCAAACAAGAACTGGGAAAAGCACTTGGTATAGATGTTACATCAGCTGCTGCAGCCATTTTAGATTCCGGTGACGCCCAACACATAGTTGATCAAGTAATTGAAGCAATTGCTAAAGTAAAGGGTGGCAAGTCAGATAAATGAGCGCTCCACAAGAAGTTTTAACTCCGGCAGAAATCATTCAAATTGTTGGTAGGACAGGAATTGCTGGTGAAGTTATTCAAGTTAGAGTCAAAGTTTTGGAGGGAAAAGATCAAGGACGAGTTCTCACAAGAAATGTAAAGGGTTCTGTAAGAATGTCTGATATTTTAATTCTCAGAGAAACCGAACGTGAAGCAAAGAAAATAAGGTGATTTGAAAATTGAGTCTTTTAGTAAAACCTTGCAGTTTTTGTGATAGACCTGTAGCCAAAGGTTCTGGTTCAATGCTTGCCAAAAATGATGGAACAGTATTGTGGTTCTGTTCAGCAAAATGTAAAAAGAATATGCTTGAGTTAAAGCGTGATCCTAGAAAATTAAAGTGGACTAAAAAATACGTCAAAGGCGGAATTAAAGTCAAGAAGTAAATTGACTGAACAATCACTTTTCATAATAAAGCCTGATGCTGTTAGTAGGGGATTAATTGGAGATATTCTTTCTCGCTTTGAGAAAAAAGGATTTAAAATTATTAAATTAAAAATGTACACTTTTACAAAAGAGAAGGCAGAAAAATTTTATTCGGATCACAGCTCAAAACCGTTCTTTAATGAACTTGTTTCATTTATCACCTCGGGAAGAATAGTTGTAGTGATTATTGAGGGAAATAATGCAATTAATACAACCAGAATTATGATTGGTTCTACAAAGTCTTTTGAGGCAGCACCAGGTTCAATCCGTGGTGATTTCGGACTTGGACTAACTGACAACATTGTCCATGCATCTGATTCTCAAGAAAGCTTTGAAAAGGAAGTGAAGGTAGTATTCGAGTGAGTTGGGTTGCGTATAAGACAACCAATTGTGGTAGTATTAGGTCATGTAGATTCTGGTAAGACATCTATTTTAGATAAGATTCGTGGAACTGGAGTTCAAGGACGAGAAGCAGGAGGAATTACTCAGCATATTGGTGCAAGTTTTCTTCCAACAGAAACAATCAAAAAATTGACGGGACCTTTGTATGAAAAGCTCAGCAAAGGAGAATATACTATCCCAGGATTACTTGTAATTGACACTCCAGGACACGAGATTTTTACTAATCTAAGAGCACGTGGTGGTTCAGCTGCAGACATAGCCATTCTTGTAGTAGATGCCAATCGTGGATTTCAACCTCAAACTACAGAGAGTCTAAAAATTTTAGAAAGCCGTAAAGTTCCTTTTGTTGTAGCTCTAAACAAAACAGATATGATCTCTGGATGGAAAAAAAGTGATACCCCATTCATATCAATGGCTATAAAAGAACAGAATCAGTTTGTACAGACATCAATTGATGAGAAAATCTATAATGTAGTAGCTGCACTTTCTGTTCTTGGCTATCAATCTGAAGCCTTTTATCGCGTACAGGACTTTAAAAAAGAAATTTCAATTGTACCCGTAAGTGCAAGAACAGGCGTCGGAATTCCAGAACTTTTGGCAGTTTTAGTAGGATTGGCTCAACAATTTCTACAGAAAAGACTGGCACAGGAAGAAAAATCAACACGAGGTATTGTTCTTGAGGTAAATGATGAAGTTGGATTGGGACCAACTGCAAATATTATCCTAATTGACGGGCATTTGAAAAAAGAAGATAAAGTAATAATTGCAAAAAGAGACTCTGTAGTTATTACAAAACCAAAAGCAATGTTATTGCCAAAACCTTTAGACGAAATGCGAGATCCACGTGACAAATTCAAACCAATTAGCGAAGTATATGCTGCTGCAGGAGTAAAAATTGCCTCACCTGACTTAGATGGTGTTTTGCCAGGTAGTACCGTTTATGCTACTGATAATGACGAAGAAGCTAATAATCTAAAAAAATTAATCGAATCTGAGATGAAATCCGTTTTTATAAAGACTGAAACAAAAGGAATTATTTTAAAATGTGATACAATTGGTTCACTTGAAGCCCTAACTGAAATGTTGAGACGGCAAAACATTCCAATCTCGCTTGCCGACATTGGACCTGTTACTCGTCGCGATATAATGGAGGCAAAGGCTGTAAAGGAAAACAATAGACATCTAGGAGTTATTCTTGCATTTAATGTTAAAATAACTCCTGAGGCACAAACTGAATCTGATAACTATCATGTTAAGATATTTGATGACAAAATAATCTACAGTTTGATTGATACATATACTCAATGGGTTGATGATGATAGCGCTGATCTGGAAAACTCAATGTTTTCTGAGCTTACACCAATTAGTAAGTTTACCTTTCTTAAAGGATACATTTTTAGAAATAGTAATCCTGCAGTTTTTGGAATTAGAATAGATGTAGGAACATTACGCCAAAAAATTTCTTTTATGAATAAGACAGGTAAGAAAATTGGCATTATACATCAACTTCAACATGAAAATAAAACTGTAGACACAGCAAAGACTGGACAAGAAGTTGCATGTTCTGTACAAAATATTACAATTGGTAGACAAATACAGGAAGAAGATGTTTTCTATTCACTTCCTCCACCAGATGACGTAAAACAATATATCAATAAATTCAAAAATAAACTAAGCTCAGAAGAACTTAATACACTAAACGAAATAATTGAAATTATCCGTGTAACAAATCCAATTTATGGTTACTAGGAAGTTTATAAAAATATAATAAAAAAATGGGGCTAATTTAAGTAAACAAAAATTGTGCTCTTAAATTATAAAATATCTCTTACCTAATCTGCTTTTTTGACGTTAGTAGCATTAGGTCCTTTTTGTCCTTGACCTACTTCGAACTCGACTTTGTCTCCCTCGTTAAGAGTTCCATCGGCAATATCTGATTTGTGAACAAACAAATCGTCGCCAGATTCTCTTTCGATAAAACCAAAGCCCTTAGTTCGGTTGAACCACTTTACGGTACCTGTTTCCATTAATTATTATCGATAATTATCTGTATATTAAGATATCAAGAATATTTTTGTGCAATAAGGTTAATTCCTGGCTCACCAACTGCACCAACTACCTTGTCTATCGGATTTCCATCTTTAAACATGATAAAAATTGGAATGGATTGAATTCCTAGTTTTGTTGCAATCTCTTGATTTTGGTCAATGTTTACTCTTGCAAATCTAATTTTTTTGAATTTTCTTGCCATTTTAGTAAAAACAGGATGCATAGACCTACATGGCGCACACCACTCTGCCCAAAAATCCACAAGCGTTGGAGATTCATTTGATACCATCTGCTCAAAGTTTGATGAATCAAGATCAATCACGCCAATTTCATTCTGTTCATTAAATTCTTGTTGTTTTTTAATCATCTCGAATAACTTCTTTTGTTTTAGTTGTTCCAGTTCATCATCAGCCATGTACACAAATGTTATTCTAGGATTATTTAATAGGTTATTATCTAAGAATAATCATCTGACCCATGCATCCATTATTTCAGCTAAGCACTAGGAAATACAAG
>JAQBHA010000006.1:0-20769 GCA_032128215.1 Nitrososphaerota archaeon
TTTTTTTGGTCAAACCATTTTTCATATTCTTTACGATAAACAGAAAGACATTTGTCACCATCATTTGTAATTATTGTAGTATGATTATTTTTTTCTAAAAATTCCTGGTATTGAGATAATAAATCTTCTTCATCTTCAGCAATTAAAATCTTCATTATTATCTATTAGTATTAGACAATTGAGTATTTAGGAATTATTAAGAAAAGATTCTAGCTTGAGCTAGTAGTAGATAAAACAACATTTTCCTTATTGACCATTTCTATTGTTTCAATGACACTATCAATCTCATATGGTTTATAGATCATTGCGGATGCTTTTAAGTCGACTAATTTTTTTTCAGTGTCAGATGTCAAATCAGCTGTAACCATAATTATCTTAGCGGCTGGATCTAATCTTCTGATTTGTTCCAAACCGTAAAAGCCATCATAATCAGGCATCATTACATCTAAGAGTACCACATCAGGCTTGTGTTGTTTATACAGTTCAACAGCAGTCTTTCCATCATATCCTCTTCCCAATACTTTGATATCTTTTATAGCAAGATATTCACAAAAAACTTCTACTGTGTCTCTGTCATCGTCTACAACAATTACACTAGTCATTTCTAATTACCTCGTTTGGATTTTCAAATGAATCCCAGCATACATTATGATACCAATTTTTATCATAAATCATCACGCCTTCTTCCATATTCAAATCTGAACCACAGAAAGCACAGAGTTTTGAATAATTAGAAGTCTCAACTAAAATAGCGTTATTGTTCCTTGAAACCATTATAATTTAGCATGACTAATTTTGATAATATCCTCTTGTATGTCCGGCATGAACAGACCCAGCTATTGAATAAAACCTTTGATTGGAACTACATCGAATTAGGTGATAAAATTCCTAAAAGACCTAAAGCATTATGAATAGTTGATTTAAAAGAACTGACCAGACATAATCTCTCATTTATCAATGATTTGTTTTCGTCATCAAGAACCTTTACGTGTTCATAAAATGCATTAAAGGTCACAGCTAAATTATAACAATACCTGGCAATTACTTTTGGGGAAAAATTATTTACTGCATCTACAATCTGTAAATCAAATTTTCCTATTTGTTTAATGAGTGCGATTTCAAATTCATTATTTAGTAATTCAAAGGAGGTCTCAAAATCAGGAAGGGTTTCAGCCTTTTCTAAAATTCTAGATGCTCTTGCATGAGTATATTGTATGTATGGAGCTGTGTCACCTTCTAAACTCATAGATTTTGATAGATCAAAAGTAATTATTTTATCTAAATCTTGTTTTATCATCTCATAACGAATCGTTCCTACTGCTACATCATGAGCTATTTGTTGTATAGTTTTTTCATCTAGTTCTGGATTTCTTTTTTTAGTTTCCTCAAATGTTTTTGCTTCTAGTAAATCAATAATCGAGTCTGCATTAACGTAAAGACCCTTTCTGCCTGACATTTGAGCAGTTTTGCCTAGAGTATCAATTCCTAGAGTTTTTGCAGTAGTTGAGCTTAAAGTAACTGATTCGTAACCAAGATGAACATATGCTTTTTCATCTGACTTGAATTTGGACATCAAATTCATAATTATTTTCTGTAGTCTAGATTGTCTCGAATCTATTATAGTCAGCACCTTATCTGCAGTAAAGTCTTGTTTTGGTTTTGTGCTTTTGATTAGGGTTGTTTGCCACAGAATTTTCCCATTTTCTTGTGTTGCATAATGTTCATAGAAGAACGGATCTGGAAGTAGTCCTAATTTCCAGGCAGCATATGGAATATCCTTTGCAATGTAAGTTGCAGTGCCATTACTTCTAACAAGAACCTTATCTTCTTCATTTTTTTCTCCTTTGATTACCCAGCAATTGGCATTTTTTCCTTCTACTTCAAGATGGGTTAATTTCAATTCTTTCATTTTTTCAAAAACTTGTTTCCATAATCCTGAGCGAATTATTTGTGATTCAAAATTAAGACAGTCATAAAAGACTGATAATTTCCAGCATGTTTTTAGTTGTTCAGAAAGAACTTTTTTTGTGATCTTTTCTGCAAATTTAGCAATATCTGAGTTTTCATCTTCTAAAGATTGTAGGATTTTTTTTCTGGTTTCTTCTAGTTCTGGATTTGAAGTGTATCTCTCAGTGGTCTTAACATAAACAACATCCCCACAATACTGATCAAATTTTTTGCCATCTGGAGGATTTTCTGAAAATCCACCGTATTTGAAACCGAGAATTATATCAGCTACTTGCAAACCCGAATCATCAATGTAGTTGAGAACCTTAACATCAAAGTTGGTTTGACGAAGAATTCTTACAATTGTATCGCCAAGGATAATGTTTCTGACATGTCCAATATGCAAGGCTTTATTGGGATTTACGCTAGTATGCTCAACCACGAGCCTTGATTTTTTACCCAAATCCAGAAATCCATAATTATCTTTTAGAGATGCTTTTAGAATAATTCCAGTTAATTGTGAATAATTTGCAAAAAAGTTAATGTAGCCAGATGGGTGTGCTTCAACATTTTTGATAAGGGTACCAAGATATTGTTGATATTTTTCTGAGATTATTTTTGCAACATCATATGGTTTTTTCTTTAGATGTTTTGCAAGTAAAAATGACACGTTACATGTAATGTCTCCAAAATTTAATTTAGTGGGCTCTACAACAAAGGATGTTTCTGGAAGTTGAAGTTCGTCAATAATTTTTTGAATATTTAAGTTAATTTCTTCAAGTAAAATTTTGAAGGTCATTTACTAAACCTCGAAAAGCTTCGGAGCTAATTTATCAAGCGCTTCAATAAGACCATCTCCAGATTTTCCAGAAACACTAAAGCTAGCATTAGACTTGACAAACTCTGAGGAATTTCCAAGAGCTATGCTAGTTTTTGCTATTTTAAATAGAGGAATGTCCGTATTGCTGTCGCCTATAGCAATCACATCGTCTCGAGTTATTGATAACATTTTCATTACTTCATTAAAACCTCGAGCTTTGTCTATTCCCTTGGAATTGATATGAAAGGCATACTGGCTATCTGAGAGTATAACAGGTAAATTATTTTCATTTACAAAATTGTTTCCAGATTCTATGTCAAATGTTCTTTCAAGGACAACCTCAGTCATACGTGGAAAAACAGGTTTTTCATTCACATTTGAAATTTTTGATTTTAATAGTTCAAATGCTTGAAAACAATCAGATTTATTTCCTAATAATTTATGGGCATTAGGTCCAGTCGTAATACAACCCCCATTTTCTCCCACAGCTATATGAGTAGTTCCCCCAAAGATCGACAGCAAATATCCTTCAACTGAAGATCGTCCAGAAACAAAAATTACGTTATGGCCTATTTCTTTCAAATGACGTAAGGCACTTAGTGCATCAAGATTAATTCTCCCTACCCCATTTTCTGTAATAGTTCCATCAATGTCAACGGCAAATGTTTTTTGTTTCAATAAATCTCATATTACAAGCTGGATAATAATTGCTACGTAATCAAAAATCATCTACAAATTACAAATGAAAATAGATTAGTGGGAATGATTAAAATGACATCGACATGACTAAAAAAGGAATAATTGAAGAGATATTTAGTAACGCAAGATTTGCAGATGATCCCATTTTATACAGGGTATTTTACAGGGATTTTGATAGTATAAGAGAATTGGCATTACTGGACTTTCTTAAGGAATCAAATTATTTTGAAACTATACCGGTTACTAGAATCCAACTGATTATGAAAAATAACAAGATTTTATTTACAAAATCGGAACATGGGTTGAGCTAATTGGGAATTCCTGAAAAAATAAAAGCCATCCAAGACGAGATGGGACGAACACAAGTAAACAAAGCAACTGAACATCATCTTGGTTTACTAAGAGCTAAAATTGCAAAATTAAAACGAGAACAGGAAACAAGATCAAAAAAAGGAAGTGTTACAGACGGTTTTGATGTTAGAAGAGCAGGAGATGCAACAGTAGTTTTAATTGGTTTACCAAGTGTGGGAAAATCAACTCTACTTAATAAATTGACTTCTGCAAAATCATCTGTCGGTGCATTTCAATTTACTACTCTCACAGTGGTTCCTGGAATGATGAATTATCGAGGAGCAAAGATTCAGATTTTAGATTTGCCTGGGATAATTAAAGGTGCATCAACTGGAAAAGGACTTGGCAAAAGAGTTCTTTCAGTTGCAAGAAATGCAGATTTAGTATTATTGGTTTTAGATGTCTTTACACCATTTCACGAAGATGTTCTAATTACCGAGTTGGCAAATATAGGAATCAGGTTAAATCAAAAACCTCCAAATATTATCATAGAACAAAGTGGAATCGGCGGAATTGCAATAGCACAACAAGTAAAATTAACTAAAATATCTGAAAAACTTCTAAAAGACATCCTTCATGTATACGGAATTACTAGTGCAAGAGTTTTGATAAGAGAAGATGTGGATTCTGATCAAATTGTTGATTTTTTATCAGGTAGTAAGTCCTATGCTGATTCTCTTATGCTAATTAACAAAATAGACTTGGTAGATGATGAATTTCTAAATGATTTAAAATCAAAAATCAAGTCAGATTTCATTACAGTGTCTGCAGATTCAAACAAAAATATCGACATACTCAAAGAAAAAATATACGAGAAACTTAAGTTCATGAGGATCTATATGAAGCCAAAAGGTGGAGAAACTGATTTCAAAGAACCTCTTATTGCAAGAGAGAATTCAACGATACTAGATATTTGTAACAAACTACATCGTAATATGAAAAAACAGTTTAGGTATGGAATGGTTTGGGGAAAAAGTGTAAAATTTGGCGGTCAAAGAGTGGGAATCAATCATGTATTACAAGATGAAGATGTATTAACTATAATCAAATCACGAGAGATGTAAGAAAAATGTAAAATGGACAAGAATAATGATGGTGTAGAAAAAGATTTTGAGAATAGATGGTGTAAGTTTTGTATTGCAAAAACTAAACAAGAGATCATTTTTCTACCAAAAATTCCAACTTACAAACGTAGACGACAGTACAAATGTACAATTTGTGGACATACCTCATGGTTACAAGGCAGACGTCCGTCAGCTGAAAGTGTATACTAATTTGGTTAATCTAAAAAAGTGATCAACTAAACATTTGGGAGGGTGGAGATGATTGTGTTCCTTTTATTGAATTTTTCTCGACAGAGAATTTTCTATCGTTTGGGATTATAGATAATTTTACTGAGGTATTAATGGCATAGTGAGGAGTTCCATCAGGGTTATTATAATTAGTAGCAAGCCCTACTCTATCTAAATCAACTTTCACCTTTACAATTGTTCCATCTTCAAGTTTGAAAGATACAAATTCATTTTCTAATCTTGTGTAATCCATCATTTTAAATTCTATTTTATTTGGTTTTTGGCTCATCAAATATTCCTCAGTTCTTATCATATTTGAATATATTACTAATACAGATAGCTCATCAATTTAATTTGTTCTTGTGTAGTTATGATATTTTTTGATGTTAGTATCTGCAATAATTCCTTAAACAGTATTTTATTTTCCTCTGACATTCCAGCTGCACCTTTTTCTCCGGGTGGACCTGGTGGACCCCTTGGGCCTATCGCTCCTGGTGGACCTTGTTCTCCCCTAGTGCCCTGTTCACCCTGTGGGCCAGGAGAACCCGCGTGTCCTCTTTCTCCTTGTGGACCTTGTATCCCTTGAGGGCCTATTGGGCCTTTTTCTCCTGGGGGACCTGATTGTCCTCTTGGACCTTGTGGACCCTGTGGACCAATTGGACCCTTATCACCTGGAGGACCTGTTGTACCTGTAAGACCTTTTTCTCCTTGAGAACCTTGTGGACCTTTATCACCTTTCTCACCTGGAGATCCAGGAACTCCTGTTAATCCTTTATCACCAAGTTTTCCTTGTGGTCCTTGAGTTCCTTTATCCCCTTCTGGACCAGAATCTCCTGTGCTTCCTTTTTCACCTTTTGCACCGGTTTCTCCTGTCGAGCCCTTATCTCCAGCTGGACCCCTGGACCCCCGTTCACCGGTAGGACCCTTGTCTCCTTTATCCCCTGGAGAACCATGAATTCCTTTATCGCCTTTCTCACCTGTAAAACCTGGAGGGCCTTTATCCCCTTTATCACCTTTATCACCAGTTAGTCCTTTCTCACCTTTGTCTCCTCGAGGTCCAGATGGACCCTTGTCTCCTTTGTCACCAGGCGAACCTGTATCACCTTTGTCACCGGGAGGACCTTCAGCACCTTGAGTACCTTGATCACCTTGTGGACCTGGAGGACCTGTTCTTCCTTTATCACCTATTTGACCGGATGTTGTACGGGAACTACGTTCTATTGTAGTACCATATTCATTACGTGGGGATACTGTTTCTTTCTGAATCTTTGGAGGAATTCTACTTTCAGGTTCTCGCGATATTTTTTCGCTCCTAGATTCCGCAGATTTCTGGGTCGAGGTTTTAGAAATTTGTACATCAAAAACTGAATTTAAAGAAGAAAACTGATCTGAAACTATCACCCAGACAGAATCAGAATCTAACACTGATTTTGGTAATGGGTTTTCATTGCTTCCTAAAATTTCGGTAAATTTTCGATCTTGTACTTTTAAATGAAAATTTCCTTTCCATAGAGTTGGGAAATTTTTTTCAAGTAGGCTTTTTTCAGAGGGTTTTTGATCAGAAATTGCTATTTGAACCTCAAAAACTCCTGAAGGTAGTCTGAAAGGAGAAGTTCCTTGAATCTCAATTTTAGGGTTGGTAGACACTACCGAACATGGAATTATGAAGTATTTTTGTATTTACCATTTGAAAAAGAGGGAGATCATGGCAGAACCAGCAAAATATTAGGAATGGTATTTATCTAGAGAAAATTCGTTAAAGTAAGCTGTATGAAAAAACCTTTCACAAAGAAGCCAGAAGAAAAAAAAGAAGAAACTAGTCTTACAGATGCGGATTATAATAGAAACAAACTTTTCAAAAAAGGCATTAATTTAATGGCAGATGAAAAACTTGAAGACGCTACACAAGTCTTTGAGCAAGTTTTGAGAATAGATCCAGATAATGTTGAAGCACTTTTAAAATTAGGCTACGCAAAATTTCATTTAGATGAACATTCTGATGCTTTGAGAGTTTATGATAAGATTTTAGATATCGACGTTACAAATGCCGAAGCTTGGAATTTAAAAGCTTTAGTACATTATGAACAAAAAAACTATGCAAAGGCACTTGATTCTATTGAAAAATCAATCGAGTCTGAACCAACCTTTGGCATGGCATGGTATAACAAGGCATGTTTTCTTTCTCTTTTAAATCAAATACCTGAATCAATTGAAGCACTAAAACGAGCAATAGAGATTGATGTCAAAAATGCCAAAAGAGCTGTAAAGGATAAAGATTTTGTAAATGTTAGAGTTGAAGAAGGTTTTAAACGAATTGTTGAAATTGTTGTATTAGAGTCTATCAGACAAGGGTATCACACAATTGGCGCGATGGTATGGACCACCTTCCTTGATAAGGCTGATGCACTAGATGCACTTTCAAAATTAATTGAAAAAGGTATGGTTGTCAAACATCAAAAACAACAAGGATTTAGTAAAATAGACACCTATGATCTTGCTCCAGATATGGCAAAAAAAATTGGCGCAGAAAAGAGAGGATTTCTTGGAATAACTCAGAAGAGATCACCTAGTACAATAAAAAATCTAAAAGAGATTAGCCAAGCTATTCAAACCGTCAAATCATCAATCGTAGAAGAAGATATTGAAAAAACAATTGAAAATTTTGATTTATTTATAGATTCAACAAAATTTGGTCAGCAAATGATAGACCAATTTTTTGAAAGTCATAGAGAAATCAGGTTATGGAAGATTAGACTGAAAGATAGGGGGATTGATTATTTACATGAAAATAAGAAGAAAATGTTGGATGTTTTTGATGATATTGAAGCTACAGTAACTCAAAAGTTACGCAGTGAAGTAGCCCAGAACTAGGTTTTGATGTTTATTCAGCAGAAAGATCCCAGTAGTTTGCATTTTCTTGTTTGCCAATAGGTTTGTTCAGATTTTTCCATTCCTTAAATGAGCGAACATACAATTTCACATTTGGAAGGTTGACTGATTTTAAGGCATAATATGCCAACCCAGAGAGAGTTCCTACACTACCACAATAAGTTATTATCTCAGCATCAGAAGTGATTCTTCTATTTTCAAGCAATCTTTTCATTTCTTCTTTTGATCGTAAAATTTTCTCAGACGTGCCAAGAGTTCGATAAGGAATGTTAACTGCACCAGGTATATGTTGTTCTAAGAAATTTAATCTTTCTCGATTATCTAACAATATAACATCTTTTTTTTCTTTAGCCTTTTCAAGATAATCAACAGTTGCCATGATTTCTGGATGAAGTTTTATAGAGTGGTTTTTTGATGCTGTAGAAGGTATTTTAGTATCGGTTTCAAGTCCCAAAGTATTCCACTGTCCATAAGTCAATTCAAGTAGAGAAACATCGCTATGACCTAGATATTCTAATGTCCAGGCAACTCTAGATGCCAAAGCTCCAAAAGTATCATCATAAACTACAACTGAGGTTTCGTCGTCAATTCCAAGATTATTTACAAGTTTAACTACACGTTCTGGGGCATCGTCTGATAATAAAGTTGCCAGAGGTAAATTTACTGATGTTGGTATGTGGCTTTTTTTATAATCTTCTTCTCTTCTAACATCTATTACTTGAACGCTCTTATCACGGATCTCTGAACGAAGTGTGTCAGCGTCAGTGGTAACACGCAGGGTTTTTTCTCTACTCAAGCAGCACATTCACCTTTTCCAGTGATTGTGTGATAGTTTTTGTCACTACCGTAATCTAAATAGAAATCTGCATCTTCTTCTTTGGCAGGGGGGACAATATGAGGAGATAGAAATTGTTTCAAATCATTCACAGATTTTATTTCAGAATTTTCATTCCCACTAACAATTCTATTAATCCATGACGAAAGAGTGTCCCCAGATTTTTTGTTTTTCTTAAACGATTCAATTATTTTTAGAATTACAGGTATTATCCTTTTAGCAGGAACACGCAAACAGTTTATCCCCAACATGGTATTACCATCTGAACGTCCACCAAGTGACATCTGATAAAGTGGATACATCTCTTTGCCAACTCTACCGCCACCTCCGTAAAATCCAATTGTAGCTATTTCATGTTGGCCACAAGAATTAGGACATCCACTAATTTTAATTGTGGAATCTCGCAAGTCATCATCTTCATCTAATTTTAATTCAAGAAACTTTCTCTGAATTTCTTTTGCTAGCCTATGAGAGTTTGTTAGTGCCAAATTACATGATGTGGTTCCCGAACATCCTATAGGAGACGCCATGGTAAGAGAACCAGGATTTGCTAGTCCTACTTCAATTAAATGGGAATACAATCTAGGAAGTTCACTTTCATGAATCCATCTAAAGACAATGTCCTGAGAAAATCCATTTCTAGCAAAACCTTCTGCTGAAAACTCTCTGCATATTTTTGCAAGAGCACGAAGATGGTTGGCAGTTATATCACCAGCTTCTAAGTTAATAAAAACTGAACAATATCCATCCTGTTTTTGTTTAAATGTTGAACTTTTAATCCAACGTGAATATCCTTCTTGAGTGGGCTTTCCATCAGTACCAGATACTGTTATTGGCCTTTTAATATCGATAGGAGTATCATCTACATCAAGTTTTACAATTACTGATTGAGTAGCTCTTACAATTGCTCTTTCTTTTAAAACCAAGTTTTGGAATTTTTCCCATCCCATCTCGTCAACTAAATATCTCATTCTGTTTCTTGCCATATTTTTCCTATCACCCATTCGATCAAATATTCTGAGAACTGCAATAGAAGTGTACAACAAATCATCTTCAGAAGTAAAATCTTCTAATTGATGTCCAACAAATGATTTGTTACCAAGGCCTCCACCTAAGAATATCTTAAAACCGCGTTGCGTCATTTCGTCAAGTTCCCTGATTTGAGGTATTAATCCAACATCCACCATTCGTGCCATTCCATGTTTTTCACAACATGTAAAGTTAAATTTGAATTTCCGTGGAAGATTTTGATTTAAAGGGTTTCTTAAAAGAAACTTTGCAGTAGCGATGGCATATGGGGTTACATCAAATTCTTCATCACCACAGACACCAGCAAGAGGACTACATATTACATTTCGAACTGTATTACCACATGCTTCTCGTGAGGTTAAGCCAACTTCGGTCAATCCACGCATAATTTCTGATACATCCTCTAAAACTACCCAGTGAAGTTGGATGTTTTGTCTTGTAGAAATATGAGCGCTCCCAATAGAGAATGTCTCACTAAGTTGAGCAATTTTTTCTAATTGGGTTGGAGAGAGTTCCCCAGCTGGAATTTTAATTCTAACCATTGCATAATCATCAGTCATTCTTGTACCATAGGCACCATGCTGCAGTCTAAAACGTCGAAAATTATCAGGATCTATTTTTCCTTGTCGAAATAGCTTTACAGTCTTAGCAAAATTGTCTGCCTCCTCGATTTTTGCCCAGTTTATTCTAGGCAATTTAGAATCATGACTAGATTGTTTTAGATTAGATATGGTCAATGTTCAAAAAAGGTTCTTCGAATTGAGATATAAATTTTTGAGAGGAGGAATTTTAATCGTAGTTTGCGATATTGCAGCCATATCTCGCCACATAGTAGTGACTTTCTTGATTCATAGAATAACATTTTAGTTTATTTTGACTGTTTTGAATTAGGCAATACTAATGATGTAAATTAATAATCAGTAGCATGTATGTTTTTTTAGTACATTCACTATATCGGTTTATGGATAATGTATGTTATTTATGTAAACAAATTTTTCAACCAAGAAGCTTGAAAACATCAAGATCAAGATTTAAAATAATTGGAATTACACCCCCAGACGGAATGGGGGTAACTGATAGAATTTGCAATAAATGTCTACACAAGATGTATGACGAACAAATAAAACATAATAGTGTTAATCAGTTGAAAAAAAATATAACAAGAGATCTATCCAGGTATAGAAGCAAGGATCTTGCCACTTTGCCAAAAAAAATTGAAATTGAAAGGCAGAAAAAATTTCTTTCTTAGTAACTAAGTTTAATAAGATTTTGTCAAATATGAGGAAACTATTAATGGGTTTTATTATTGATTAGTGCATGCAAGAATCAATTAATGAAGAAAGACCACAAAAAATTTTTACAGATGTAAGAGAGGTTGACATTACTAAGGCAATTGCAGAAGAATTTCATTCAGTTTTAATGGATAGGGCAGAATCTGATGTAATCATAATTGGTGCAGGACCTGCTGGGCTAACTGCAGGACGTGAATTATCCACTATGGGCTTTAAAGTATTGATAATTGAACAGAACAACTACCTGGGAGGGGGATATTGGTTAGGAGGATACATGATGAATCCTGTTACAGTAAGAGAGCCGGCTCAAAAGATTTGGGACGAGCTAGGTATTCCATATAAGAAAGTAGCAAATGGATTGTATCTCACTGCAGGCCCTCATGCAGTTTCAAAATTGATAGCTGCTACATGTGATTCTGGGGTAAAGTTTCTGAATTTAACAAAGTTTGATGATTTGGTTTTAAAGAACGGTCGTGTTGCTGGAGTTGTAGTTAACTGGATGCCGGTATCTGCATTACCACGAAACATCACATGTGTTGATCCAATAGCATTAGAATCAAAAATGGTGATTGATTCATCAGGTCACGATTCTGTAGCAGTAAAACGTCTTGTAGATAGAAAGCTTGTTGAATGGAAGGGTATGAATCCAATGTGGGTGGATAGAGGAGAAGAGCATGTTGTTGAAAAAACAGGAGAAATTTTTCCAGGGTTAGTCGTTGCAGGTATGTCAGTGACTGAGACATTTGGGTTAGCAAGAATGGGACCAACTTTTGGGTCTATGCTTTTTTCAGGTAAAAAAGCAGCAGAAGTTACTGCAGCAAAAATCAAAGAGTTAGAAAGATAACTAACTTAATCTCAAATAGTTTATTGAAAATTTCAAAAATTTTCCTATATGATGAACCCTCAATACCAGAAATCAACATTAAGCAATTAGCAGATTTTATTAAAAAAAACTTTACAATAGATATAGAAATACGTAAAAATATTTTCTCAAATTTAAAAAAAACTACTCTCAAGCAAATTGCATCATGTAGAATCATGAACAATAGGAAACCATTTGAGATTCATTCGCCTACTGAAGAAGAGGTTGAATTTGAAAAAAATAATTTCCAAAACATTTCAAAAATTGAAAATATTATAATGTATGATGGATTTGAAGTTCAAAAAATTCTTTGTAATTTAATTTCAGAGGGAGAAAGTTCAGCAGATATTTTTCACCTAATTTTTACAAATAGATTGATGTGTACTTATGATGATAATGATTATCGATATCATGGAAGAGCAATAATATGTGCAAACCCAACTATAATTTCCACCACTGGAATAATTGAGGCTCCTGCAAAACCCAAAGAATACTATATTGAATTGATGTCAAATATGGCACAGGGGCTTAATCTCGAATTAATTAAGAAAAAATATCGAGGGTCGTATTTAGAATATCATGATGAACACATGTCAAAAATAGTACAAGGGTATGCCATGCAGGCATTATTCTATTATCTTACAGGGGAACCATTTTGTGAACTTAAGGAATGTCGTCTGTTTAATCCACATTGGCAAAAAGAATTACTCCATTCACAGATTGAGATTGGTAAACTTTGTAAAAAGCATCAAAAAATTCTGGAGGATTTGGTGTTTGATTTAAATTCATGAGTTTTAGATTTAATGAATAGTGTCAAGTACAGGAGAAATTCAGATGGTTGGAAAGAGTTTAGAAAAAAACTCTCCAGGTAAACCAAATGAAAAAAAGACAAAATTTGATGTAATAATAATTGGAGCTGGACCTGCGGGATATACAGCTGGAATTTATTGTTCACGTGCAAGACATGATACTCTAATTCTTTCAGGAATACTCCCAGGAGGGCAGCTTGTTAATACAACCGATGTAGAAAATTATCCAGGCTTTGAAAATGGCATCATGGGACCTGATCTTATGATAAATATTAGAAAACAAACAGAAAGAATGGGTACTACTATTATTGATGATGAAGTTGTAAACGTGGATTTTAAACACAGCCCATTCAAAGTTCTTACTGCATCTGAAGAGTATGAAGGGAATGCGATAATAATTTGCACGGGAGCTAACCCAAGAAAGTTAGGATTGGAAGGCGAAACAACCTATGCTGGAAAAGGGGTATCATATTGTGCAACATGTGATGGTCCATTTTTTAGAAATCAAGAATTGGTTGTTGCAGGAGGAGGAGACTCTGCAATTGAAGAAGCTACATTTCTTACTAAATTTGCTTCTACTATTCATCTTGTACATAGAAGAGAACAGCTTAGAGCAAGCAAGGTAATGCAAGAAAGAGCATTTGCAGATAAAAAGATCAAGTTTCATTGGAATAAGACGGTAGAAGAAATAATTGGAAATGGAAAAGTTCAGAAAGTGGTTCTCAAAGATATTAAAACTAATGAGAAAATTACACTAGATGTAGGAGGGATCTTTGTGGCTATTGGTCATGACCCTAACACCAAACTTTTCACTAATCAAATTGAGTTGGATAAACAGGGCTATATTGTCCTTAAAGAAAATACAAAAACTAGTGTAAACGGAGTCTTTGCTGCGGGAGATGTTCACGATAGAAGATATCGTCAAGCAGTAACTGCAGCAGGTTTTGGATGCATGGCAGCTATCGAAGTAGATAAGTTCCTATCAGAGAATTAAAGAATTTTTCATGCCATTCATGTCTGTTCATTTTGATCAGACATTTACAGATACTAGTTGTATTGTAATAAACTAATATGGATATATCGGATTGTGTTGGATTTAGAATTTCAGATGAAGTGATATGTGGAGTAGAGATTATTGTTTAAGAATGCAAAAACAGGTTTTAAGATAGGGGGTCTAGTTGGAATCATAATTCTACTTTTAGGGATAACCGTAATGTTTGGTGTCTTCCAAATGTCTAAAGTTAGTAATGAAATTATTGAAATTTCTGAACAATACACTCCATTATATGAAATAGTATCAGACATTAGATTCCAAAAATCAAATCAAGAGATTAATCTTGAGAAGATTATCCGATTATCTAAGACTGGTAACACGGAAGAATTAGAAAAAACAAAGGAAGATTTTTGGCTTAGCGGTAGAACCATTGATTCAAACATTGAGAGAAGTAAAAACATTGTAAATGTAGGGACTAATATATCTACATCAGGAACAGGAGAGGAATTTGATATATTATATCAAAAATTATCCAATATAGATAGAATTTATAATCAATATGAAGATCTTGTAGGTAATTTATTTTTTGATCCAGACAATGAATTTTTGTTAGATCAGATCCAAAGAATTGAAGGCCAATTAGAAAGTGAACTAGATTCAACTTTAGTCTCATTATCAATCCTTACAGATGAATCTACAAATCAGATTGAAGATTATGAAAGAGATTCACTCACTGGACAAATTGCTATCATAACAATTGTTGGTGTAATAGCAGCAACACTTGGATTCTTCATAAGTCAAATAAATAGTGATTTAAAAAAAGAGGTTGATTTGAAAACCCTTGAATTAAAAACTGCAAATGAAAAATTAAAGGCATTAGATAAAATGAAAGACGAATTTATTGGAATAGCTTCACATGAATTAAAAAGTCCAATTCAACCAATATTGGGTTTTGCGGAATTAGCAAAATCCGGAGATATTGATCAAAAAGAAGCATGGGATGGAGTATTAGAGCTTGCAAATAAGTTGCAAGATCTGGCAAATGCAGTGCTTGATGTAACTAGAATTGAGGGCAATAGATTAGAACTGCAATTAGAAAAGATACCAATCAATGATATAATTTTAGAAATGACTAGTTACCAAAAAATAAATCTCAAAAAACCTATAATCATTAGAGAGAATCTTGATGAAAACATCATAGTTGAAGTAGATAGAGTTAGAATAGGTCAGGTGTTTAGGAATCTTCTAAATAATGCAATTAGATTTACGCCAAAGGGAACTATAACAATAGACACACATGTGTATCCAGATGAAAATAAAATCCAAGTTAGAGTTTTGGATACGGGTTTAGGTATTCCTATAGAAATTCTACCAAGGATTTTTGAAAAATTTATTACAAAAGGTCTTAGACATGAAGAACAATCAGGGACAGGACTGGGATTATTCTTATGTAAAGGGATCATAGAAGCTCACGGTGGAAAAATATCAGCGCAAAATAATCTTGATGCAGGAGCAACATTTGAATTTACTATACCTATTGTAAACAAAAAGCAAATTCGAATACCAGTAGAATTATCTACAAATTAGAAATAAATCTGTTCGTTCAATTCAAACAGACTCTATGTTAAACTTCATATGTAAATATTATAGATGAGAAATAATGTCTTTGAATGTTTTAGTAGCTGAAGATAATCTTTTTACACTTCAACAATACAAACGTATACTTGAAAAAAATGGTTGTAAAGTAACAGTTGCATATGATGGAGAGGAATGCATGCAAAAATTTAACGAGGCATTTTTGACTTTAAATCCTGAGTCATTAGAATCGGGTCCATTTGATGTCGTACTAATTGATAATAACATGCCAAAAAAAAGTGGGGCTGAAGCAGTAAAAGAAATTTTAGAAAGATGCCCAAAACAGAGAATAATTTTTGCGTCAGCTTACAATATTAGTTCTATCTTAAATGCACCTGGTGTGTTGAAAGAGTCTGTGGAGATACTACAAAAACCGTTTTCTCTAAATACGATGATCTGTAAAATTCAAACAAGAAAATAAGAAAATCACATGTAAGCTATTCTTGAAAGGTATTTTGCTTTATTTAGTGATTTATCGAATTCTTCTTCTGTCATAATTTTTTGTTCTGAATAAATGCTTTTGAATTTTCTACCATCATCTGCAAATATTCCAACAACATAACCTTTCTCTAGAGGGAATTTTTTCATTGAGGCATATACTGCAGCTGATGACGGGCTAATCAAAAGTCCGTCCTTTTCAAACACTTCTTTTACTACTCCAAAAGCTTCAGCATTTGTAACTAATACCCAATCATCAACAACATTTTCTCTTTTTAAGAACAAATCAGGCTTTGCTGATTCTTCAAAATTTCTCCATCCTTGAATTAAATGATTTTGTTGGGGTTGACATCCAATTATCTGGATATTGGGATTTTTCTCTTTGAGATAGGTGCCTATTCCAGTTATGGTACCTCCAGTACCGACTCCAGTAAAAAAGTGGGTCACCTTGCCTTCGGTTTGTTTCCATATTTCTGGACCAGTGCCTTTGTAATGGCCCATAAAATTAGCTTCGTTAGCATACTGATTTGGTGAATAATACGTATCTGGTCTTGAGGATGCAATTGATGTTGCCAACGCAATACTTTGATCGGTACCTGCCCCCACTTTGGGACATAGATCGTCAGTGGTTTCATATAATTTGGCACCAAGTAATTCAATAATTTTTTTGGTTTCATTACTTGCTTTTTCTGGTATCACAATCTCTACGCCATATCCTAACAATTTGGCAATTCCTGTTAAAGCAATTCCAGTATTTCCTGAAGTGGGTTCAATGATAATACTCTTACCTTTTTTTAAAATTCCTCGTTCTTCTGCATCTTTTATCATCCAATATGCAGCCCTATCTTTAACTGAGCCAAATGGATTATGTCCTTCGAGTTTTGCAAAATATGTCACGTTATCGTTTGTAAGTGAGTCGAGTTTGACAAGGGGAGTGTTACCAATTTGATTTAGAATAGATAAATCAGTTTCAACTTTAGTAGCCATGTATTACTTTACCTTTTTAATAGAAAATTCAATAATGGTATCATTTTTTGTCAAACTTAAAAGCTCATGACCATTTCTATTTACCCATCTTGAAATGTCTTCTTCAGCTGCAGGATCATCTGCACGTACTAAGAGTATTTCTCCCACTTGCATTTTTTCAATTGCAATCTTGGTACGAAAGACTGGTTCTGGACAAAACAATCCTACTGCATCTAATTTTATAGATTCTGTATCTGAAATTTCAATTCACCTATTTTATGATCTCTGTTTTGTCATATTAAAATCTATTTGGGAATCGATAAACGCTATACTATTTCATGGTAGGAAATTAGTATCACCTAACAATTAAAATTTTCACAGAGCTTTTCTTAAGATAGATAATGGGTTTCTTTCATTCATAATATTGGAATCAAGTTTTTGATAATTAATTTTATGTGAGATTCTTTTTAGGAAATAAAGACAGAGTTTGTAAAATATTGTCCAAAGATAACTATCTTGATCACGTTCATACACTTTGAGCAAAAATGAAAAAAGCCATACAGTATTAGGATGATGTTCTTTAACATAGTCAAAAATGTAGTCTTTTGAATTATTAATCTTGAATTTTATGTGATCTAGCGTCTCTTCAGGTAGGGCATACCCCGTCTTGATAATTTTGATTTGATTATGCTTCATTGCATATAAGATATCATCAAGTGTATTTTCAGACTCGATTACATTTACACATCTACCAAGAGTTGAGCTAACGTGTGAATCACTTCCAGATACTTGGGGCATATTATTTTCTAAAGCGAATTGATTTGCTTTAACGTTTGAAATTACGTCAATATTGTTACTATTGAATACTTCAATCATATCACATATCTTAGATTTTTCTCTTAGTGCATCAACTAAACTAAATGGGTGAGGGGCAGACGAGACTCCATCTTGTTTTTTTATCTCATCGATAATTTCTTCTAACGTGAGACCTGATTGGATTTCTTTATGTATTCCATATGCTAATACATGTGCTCCAGTATCAGTCGTTACTTCTTCAGCTGGATATACTTTAAGGTTTTTGAATTTGTTATGTTCGTCTTTATTTTTTAGCATTTGAGGATATCCATTAAGAGTATTATGATTCGTGACAAATAACGCTTCAAGACGCAAGTCGTTTGCTCTGGATAATTGATCATAAATTGTGACATTACAATCGTAAGGTGGCTCTTCTTTGCCTAAATGAAAATTGGAAAATAAGTTATGACAATGTAATTCAGTTCTAGTTGACAATTTCAAAATCCATTTTGTAATTGATATTATATTCTTATCTTAAATGAACCTAAAAAAATTATCGAAATAAATCCTCACTTTCTGGTCTAATTAGAGAATTAATTTTTGAATCTGTTTCTTTGTACTTGTAATTACGTACAATAACTACAGGGCATTTTTGTGTCTTCCCCATCACAAGTTCTGCAGCAGAACATAATTCATCAGCTATAGCAATAGCTGTGACACGTAATATTTTTCCAAAAGTGTCTTTAGTACCTTGGTAATCTAGTATAGAGTCCATGCCTGCGATTCCAATTGCACAGTCTATCTGGCCCATCCTAAAAGGCCTTCCAAATGTGTCAGAAACAAGAATGGCAATTTGTTTCTTAGTTTTTTCAAAAATTTGTTTTTGTATAAACAAAGCAGATTTATCAGAATCAAGAGGGAGCAGTGTTACATAACCAGTCTCCATATTACTTTCATCTACTCCTGCATTTGCACAAATGAATCCATGATTTGTTTCAACTATGAGGATTTCGTTTTCCATTCTAACAATTCTTTTTGATTCTGAAATAATTACTTCAATAAGTTTTGGATCCTTTTTGTATTCAGCGCCTATACCTAATGCAAGAGCAGATGGGATTACCTCCGAAAGATTAATTGTTCTGCCTTCTTGTTTAGATATTATTTTTTGGGAAATTACAAGTATATCCCCATCTTGAATTTTTTGTTTAGTTGACGAGAGAATAAGATCAGTTAACTTGTCTCCTTTGCTTATTTCCTTTTTTATGTGAATAGGAATAATTTCCAGAATCATTAACTAAATTAGAAATGACTTGTTCATTTAAGGGTGTTATTTATTGTCAAAAAAATATGGTTTAAGCAACTGTGGGAGATTCTAGTTCAAGGTGATAGTGGTGGTTAATAATATCAATTATTTTGGCAAGGTTCTTTTCTTCAAGTGTTACAGTTGCAAAGTCCTTTACTAAATCCTGTGCTCTGTAAGCAATTCCTAAACCGCATATATCAAATAATTTAATATCATTTGCACCATCAACTGCAACAACAATATTTTCCTTTTTTTCTCCCCATTCTTCTATTTTGATCCTTGCGGATTTGGCTTTATCAGAGTCGACATTAATTTTAACGCCATCAAGTTTTCCGTTTTTAAATAGGAGCTCATTTGAGTAAATATAATTCAAATTCAACTCTTTTTTCAGTCTGTCAGTCATTATTGTGAATCCCCCAGATACTGCCATTATTTTCCAGCCTGCTTCCTTCAAAACCCTACATGTTTCCCTGGCACCAGTCATAATGGGTAACGAATTAGCAACCTCTTGACAGATGCTAAGATCAAGTCCTTTAAGTAAATTAATTCTAGTTTGTAGCCCTTCTTCCCAATTAATTTTGCCTTGAATTCCTTTTTTAGTAATTTCCCAAATTTCTTTTTCCTTGTTGACCTTTTCGGCTAAAATTGGTAAATATTCTGCATCAAAAAGCACTCCTTCAACATCAAAAATTACTAACAATTACTTTCTGTTTGTGAACTAAAACTAGAATATATTAAAGTTTAACAAGTTTTTGATCGCCAACATCTATTAATAAATCGAATATTGTAACTATGAACATAATGGGTGAGCTAGAACACAAATACGAAGTAGAGATAAAAGCTACAGAAGATCGCCAAAAAATTCCTGATGATGTAAAGGCTGAACTAAAGGAAACAGGAATGATGGATGAGAAAGGAAAGCTCAAACTAAAAGGAGTCAGTCCGAAAATGCTCAAAAAAATGAAAACTGAATATGTAGATTGTCCAGTTTTAAAAGATCACATACATTTTGTCCAATGCTTTATTTGCCCAAATTTTCAAAGTAGAGTTATGGGAAAGGTTCTCTGTAAAGGGGATTCCCTCTAAAACAAGAAAAGCTCATTAGTATTGATTTTCATGAAGTGGTAAATTGAGCAAAGAAATAGGAATTACTGTTACAAAAAATGATGACTTTAGTGAGTGGTATACACAGGTAGTTCTAAAGGCTGAACTTGCGGATTATGCACCAGTTAAAGGACTCATTGTTCTTAGGCCAGATGGTTACTCTATTTGGGAATCTATAAGATCTGCCTTAGATGAAAAATTTAGAAAAGAAGGAATTAGAAATGGATTTTTGCCAGTATTAATTCCTGAATCACTTTTAGGTAAAGAAAAAAAACATTTTGCGGGATTCAATCCAGAGGCATTCTGGGTTACGCACTCAGGAAATAATGAAATAGGAGACAGACTTGCTTTACGACCGACTTCTGAGACTCTAGCTTATTCAATGTATTCAAAATGGATTAAGAGTTGGCGAGATCTACCTCTAAAAATTAACTTTTGGAACACTGCATTAAGAGCAGAAATTAAAGCAACAAAACCTTTTCTTAGAAATTCAGAATTTTTGTGGCAAGAAGGACATACAGTTCACGCTACCCCTAAAGAGGCTGAAGAGGAGGTCATGAAAATTTTAGATATTTACAAAAAAACAGTTGAAGAAGAACTTGCAATTCCTGTAATCACTGGGAAAAAAAGTGAGAAGGAAAAATTTGTAGGAGCAGTGTATACAACAACCATGGAATCACTAATGCCAGATGGTAAAGCGCTTCAGATG
>JAQBHA010000007.1:0-13666 GCA_032128215.1 Nitrososphaerota archaeon
TTTATTAGAAAACACTTTTGGCAATGATGATAGTTTCTCAGATCTTACTTATCCTGTTGGTGATTCAAAAATTGAAAAATGGATTGATTTTATTTTAGCATCAGGTTGGAACTATCTATTATGGAGAACTGATGAATATACCGATAGTGGAAATATAGATTTATCCCAACTTCAAAAGATTCACCTAATTATCAAATTCAACGATAATTCTATAAATCAAAAAATAATTTTTGATGATCTTAGAATCCAACCTGGATTACAAAAAAATAATAATCCTACAAATGGGGCTTGGTTTCCTCCACATGGTAGACCACAATACGGTGTATACGATATAGATCAAAATCCTTCTAATCAAAATGATTATGAATTACGCTTGCTCAATGTACGAAATTCTCAATATATCACAAATGGAGACCATGCAAGAATGATTAGTTCTGCACCAGTACCCGAAAATTTTTCATTTAGAGTAAAGTTTACGTTAAACCAGTTGGGATTATCTGATAAAGATACAAGACTATCATTCCCTTACGCCAACTATCTTCCAGCTGAATGGATTCAGTTTTCTGATTCGGGCCAGCGAGATAATTCCTATTTTCGTGTAACTTATGATTTTGAACCTAATTGGGATCCAGGACATGATTGGGTGGGTGCATATCTTTCACTACAATATGATAAATTTGGTCTTGTTTCTGTATGGCCAGTAGTACGTAATTTAGAGCAAGAACAGGAACCAAAACAAGGAGATCCTATAGCAACTAACACATTTGTTCCAATTGAAGATGTAATGTACCAAATGGATATTTTGGTATTAGGACAAAAAACTATCGCTACAATCTATGAAGTCCAAGACGATTGTTTAATATCTAAATCATCTGTAGGTTACGTTTTCAAACATCCTCGCCATGGTTCTGATGAAAGATACCCCATTGCAATAGAATCCACTGGAAATATGCGTACCATTATTCATGAAGTGGAATTAATCACTTTAGAAAAACTAAATGATAAGGAAGGGATCTAATAAAAATGAAATTAATAACCGACCAATGCTTTGGAATAATTTCTATACTTACACTCTTTTTTGTTATCCACCCAATAATGCCTATTTTTGGTGAAGATCTTGCACAAATAGAAATTGATGTAAATAATTCAAATGGTGATAGAACTGGAGCATCTAATGTTATTTTTAAAGTGTACAAATACGTAGATGATACTCTTTATTCTGAATTAAAACCAAAATCAGATTATCCATATTTTGTTGCCACACTGCCTATGGATCACACATACAGACTGGAAGGATTTGTTAATGGTGTATTTTCTGACTCTTCAATAATAAATATTAAAAATAATTATGAACAAATTGATTTTGTTTTACCTAAATCAAGTGGTATTAACGCACAAGTTCTGTATAGTGATGCATATACCCCAATAGTTGGAGCAACAGTTACTCTCAAAAATCAAGATGATAAAATTTTGCGCAAAGATTATTCTGATAAAATAGGAAATACATTACGGTTTAGTACTACACCAACATTACGTGAAAATGATTTTTACCAATTAGAAGTCTCATTAGGTGAAAACATCACTCATGTAACTTCTCCAATAAAATTGCCACCAGGTGTAACAAAGGACATAAAAATTACTACACCTTGGCCCAAGATTGTAGATTCTCTAATTACTATCTATGGATACAATATGGATTTAGTTCCAATTACCTTTGTTAAAGGGAAATATGTTGCAGAGTTGTATGATAAGGAAAATAGTATAGTTTCAAGATCAGAATTTGGTGCTCGTTCTGAAGCATACTTTTCTAATCTTAATGTAGGAAATTATCGTTTAATTATCAAAGATATTGATGAAAGTCAATATACCTATTTTGTAAACAAAACAGTTACCATTTTAGGTGATTCAAATGAAATTGAGATAATTTCTGAACAATTTTTAGAATTAAATCCAGAATCAGAATCTAAAGAATTTGATTCTCTAGTGGAAAATGCAACTGAAATAATTAGTTGTAATTGTGTTGCCTTTAGGCTTGATGATATTCAAGATTATTGGCTAAATGATGTACAAATAGAGATAATTGATATTTTTAATGAAAGAAACCTGCCTCTGACTATTGGAATAATTGGAAATGACATTGGTGAGGATGTACAAATTGTTTCTTTCATAAACCAAAGCATTCCTAACAATCTTCTAGAGATTGCAAATCATGGATGGGTACATGAAGATTTTACTGAATATGACAAGGAAACCCAAAGTAATTTCATAAAAAATACTAATGACAAATTACAAAGTATATTTGGTGTAACACCAATCGTGTTTATCCCACCTTATAATGAATACAATAATGATACAATATCTGCAATGAATGAAAATGGCATTACCCACTTTAGCTCAAGTACTACCATAGCTGATCCTCCATATCCTATGGTAGATGCCCAACTGTATAGTTTCCCTGCCAGTGCAACTACTGGAGAATTATCATTAGAAAGTTCACTCTTTACAGGAATTAATCATAAACTAACACTATCACAAATTCAAAACAGCATTTCTGAATATGGATTTGCAGTAGTAATGATACACTTTCAAGACTTTTCTGTAATTAAGGAAGGAGACTATCTAAACCAAATTAATTGGAATCAAATAAAAGAATTAGAATTATTGTTAAATCGAATTAAAATCGCAGGAATAGATATTGTTCCAATTAGTAAAATAGATTTTGATCCAGATGATACAAACAAACTTCCTCAATGGGTTCAACAAATGTCCCTATGGTGGTCAGAAGGAAAAATCTCAGACAAAGAATATGAATCTGGAATTAAATTTTATCAGGATATTGGAATAATTAACATCTAACAAGAATTCAATTATCACTGTTTATTTTAGATAATTTTTCTAGTCCTGGTTGCATATGTTCTGCAAAAAAATGTTCAGAATATTTGAAATAATCTAAAAACTCTTCTTGTGGTTCACAAAAGCTACATTTCCATGATTCTGATTCTATAATATTACTAACCTTTGATTCAATATGAGCTTCTAAAATAATTTGAATTAATTGATTCAGAGTAGAATCAACCCCATATGCTTCTTTTTCAAGCTCTTCTAGTATGGTTGGCCGTAAGATCAGCTGAATTACTTCTTTTGGTTTAGATGATGACTTTTTTCGTATTGTTTTTCTTTTTTTTAGTTTAGGTTCTTCATCTATTGTAGATACTTCAGTTGGATCTTCTTTTTCAATATCATCAAGGCCCACCAATACCAATTAAACCAGTTTGGAAAATTCCACAATGAGGCCGACATGCAGACAGTACATTTTTAGCCGTTGATATTGGATTAAGCTTTAATTTTATTACAAAATTGATTGAAAAAATCTGATTAAATTTTATTAAAAAACTAGTTAATTATAATACGCTTCTAATTTTACATTAGATTCATGTAATTTTTCATGTAATTTTTTTTGCCATGTTTCAAATCCATCAGGATTTTCTGGAAAATCATAATAATGTTTTGTCAACCAACTGTTTACTTGGGTGGTAAATCGAAGTCCATCTGCAAGTTTTTTGTTGAGTGCTCCTCGAATCATCATTCCTATTTTGCTTAATGCACTAAAGTCAGGATGCTCACCTTTTGAGATTGCCTCAACATCAAGATTTCCCAAAAAGTGTTTCATTCCATAGCTGATTTGATCGTTAGTTAGTGTTTGAATTAATCTACGAAATATTTCAAGACCAGCTGTTTTGTATCCATATTCATTGATAAATTCCTTATTGTATTTCCATAACCCTTTTTCAGTTACATCATTTGATTCTATAGCTTCTGCAACAACTTTTCCAATCAAAGTACCTGCAACTAGAGCAGGACCGATTCCTCCGGCATCAAGTGGTTTTGGCATCCATGCAGAGTCTCCAACTAACATGTAACCATTTGCAACTAAACAATCATTTTGTCGTCTTACTGAAACCTGAAAGTTTCCAGTTGCATTATTTTTATCAATTGGGTCAGTTGATAGTCTAGGATTTTTGATTGCTTTATTTCGATGAAGATATTCCTCAATAAGACTAGAAACATTATCATTTTTTCCTAATCTTTTGTTTCGTTTATCTAAAATTGTTTTTTCAACACCTAATCCAATGTTTACCTTGTTTTCTCCTTTAGGGAAAACCCATCCATAACCACCTGGTGCAATATCCTGATCAAGATGTATGATACAATAATCCGGATCAAATTCAGAAAGATCTTGTTCTCCTTTCTCAAAATACATTATGTGACGTCCAGTAGACTCTATATCCCGCCTGTCAATTCTTCTTTCAATTTTTGTAGTGTTTTGAATCTGATTTCGTAACATCGATGTTATTCCAGTTGCATCAATTACAATTTTGCCAGTTTTCTTATATGGCTGTTTAGTTTTGTTATCAATTCCTTGTACACCTATGACTTGATTACCCTCATACAAAAGTCCAGTTAGATTAATTTCAAAATCAAACTTGACTCCCATTTTTAGAGCTCTTTGATTCTGAACTTCTGGAAGTTTTTGTCTATTTAGCATATAGCCATCTCCATCAAACGGAATCGATGTTTCTCTGTCTGGGGAAAATGCCATTACACCCTTTACATGATGTTCAATCTCTGGCTCTGTCCAGGGAATCTTGATTCTCTCTGTCATAAAGTCAACTGTTTCTTTACTAACTGCATCACCACAAGTCCAACCGCTAATATTTTTTTGACCTGGTGTAAACTGTGTACTTCGATCAATTACTAAAATTGATAATTTCTGTTTAGAATAGTATGAAACTGACTGCGACGCAATAGTTCCTGCAAGTCCTCCCCCAGCTATTATTACATCATAATCTGTATTCATAGCTACCCACTAGATCAACTGTATTTAAAATAATCCAAAAGTCACAATTAATTTTTGGGTCAGTTCGTCGCGGCCTCTTCAAAGCATATCTGCTCAGACTGGAGCGGCTAATATCTCCTCATTCCCATTTTCGTCATACAGAATAATATTATTAAGTTCTATCCAAGAAACTTATTTCATTTACTTTTACCAGTCAAGAGAGTAACATAATTTTTGACAGTATCTTTTTTGTTGTAGGAAGGTGAGACTATCTTAAACTTGACTGCATCTTTTTCTTCTAGCATCATTTTTCCTTTAATCATATCCTGCTTTCCAAATCTCAAATGCAATGTAGAATTTTGTACCCGATTCTCAATATCATTAATTAATACTTCAAACTCATCTTTTGGAATTTTTGAAACTAATTTCTCTAAAAAACTCTTGGCATTCTTTTTTTTAATTTTGGTACGAAGTAATGTTATGGGATTATCAAAATGACCAGTAAGGGTTTGACTTTCAAACTCTTCTTTTGGAATGTTAAATAGCTCAAAAAATGAATCTAAAATTTTTTCAACATCTTCTGTAGCATGAGCAATAATCTCTACTGTAATTTCAAGCTTATCTACCATCTTTTATCTAAGAGAATATTCTAAATTAATTCTAAGCCTTAAGAAGGGCAATTTCAGCTTCTGCTGTTCTGATAAGTTTTACTTTTTCTAATCCTACATGTCTCATTCTAATGACTTTTTTAGTTGCTGCCATAATATCAGAATTTATTTTTCCATAACATGTTGCTTGAACAAATTGATCAATAGTCATATGTGGTATTGTTTTTTCCATGACATCTTTTGCAATCAATCTGAATGCATGTTTTCTCGATGTGTTTAGTTTTCTATGTGTTAGTGCTATAACTTTGATTCGAAAAATATAACCATCCTTTGTTTTTGCCTCAAGCATAAATGAAATCCTGGATGAACCCCGTCTAATCAAACTTCTCAAAAATTCTTTTGCATATTCATATCTTTTAAAAATAGTAGTTGCTTTTTCGCCTTCTACTTTGTTAATTTGAAAGTACATCTTGTATTGGTGTTGCGAGGGATCTCCCTTTAGAATATCAAACAGTGTTACCTCAATCACTCTACCTTTTGCATTTTCATCATCAGTGATGGGAACATACGCTATTGGAACATTGTTAAATGAATCAGGTGCATAGACATTTACCCATCTTTTCTCTCTCCACTTGTCCTTTACTTTTGTTGTTCTGCGAGCCAACTAATATCGACCTTTTGAGCCAAAATATAAGTGGTACTGAACTTAGATTGTATTTTTTCCAACATATCTCTGTAAAACTTCTGGAACGTTTATGTGCCCATCTTTTGTTTGAAAATTTTCCATGATGGCAACTAAAGTCCTTGTTGTTGCCACAAGAGTACTGTTTAAGGTATGAAGGTATTGAGTTTGTTCATTGGACTTATCTCGAAATCTAATTTTTAATCTTCTTGCTTGATAGTCCAAACAATTCGAACAAGAAACAATTTCTCTATATGCATTTTGACCACCCATCCATGCTTCAATATCATATGTCTTTGCAGAAATTTTCCCCATGTCTCCACTTGATAGAAGCATTACTTTGTATGGAATACCTAGGTTTTTGTAAAATTCTTCAGCATTTGAGAGCATGAGTTCGTGCTCCTTCCATGAATCTTCAGGCCTAGAAAAAACAAATTGCTCTATTTTTTCAAATTGGTGCACACGAAAAATTCCTTTCTGATCCTTACCATGGGCACCTGCTTCTTTTCGAAAACAGGGACTCACTCCTGCATATCTGATTGGTAATCTTCCTCCATCTAAAATTTCATCAGAATACATAGCTGCAACTGCATGTTCTGAAGTACCTATTAGATAAAGATCCTCCCCCTCAATTTTGTAAATTACATTTTCAAAATCTTCGGCAATAATTGCACCTTCCATTGAATTACGATTGATCATATATGGAGGTTGAATTAGGTTGTATTTTTTTTTGGAAAGAAAATCAAGTGCGTATTGAATTAATGCTTGATTTAGTTGCACAAGATCATTTTTTAAAAAATAAAATCTTGCTCCAGCTACCTTTGCAGCTCGTTCTAGATCTACCAGATCCAAACTTGTTGAAAAATCCACATGGTCTTGTACTTTAAAATCTAATCGAGGAGGCTCTCCCCATTTTCTAATTTCTTGATTTGCAGTCTGATCCACTCCGATTGGAACTGATTCATGAATTAGATTAGGAATTGTTAGTGCTAGTTTTTTGTAATCTAATTCAACTTTATTTTGTCTTGTCTCTAAATCTTCTAATTCTTTTGAAACTTCTGTCATCTTATTTAATAACTGAGTAGTGTCTTCTTCTGCTTTTTTCTTCTTACTAAATTCTAATGATACCTCATTTCTTTTCTTTCTTAACTCATCTGTTTTAATTATTAGTTCACGTCTTTGTTTGTCACATTGAACTAGTCCATCAAAGTCAAAATCAACTGCTCTATTTTTTAGCATTTTTTGAATAATATCAGGTTCTTCTCTGATGATTTTAGGATCAAGCATTACTCTATCACTTTTAGTGCAACTTGGACGTGTTCTAAAACCTCATCAATCGTTGCTATTAATTTTTTCATATTACCTTGACTCTGAAAATTAAAAACAAGTTTGTTATCAACATTTTCTACTTTTAGAGTCAAGTTTTCTGGAAAATTCACATTGTCAGGCTCTAATGCCATTCTAACGGCTTTGGCCTTTTTCTCAGATATGTTATTGAGAGTTACCTGCACTTTGCACGTTAAGGACATTTTGTTCTAAGTAATCTAAGAAACCATCCAATTTGTCTTTAGTTATTCTAGCCCCTGCTGCAGCATCATGACCCCCTCCGACACCCTCAAATTTTTCTGCCCCGACTCTCATTAAATTACTGAGGTTTACTTCTGACTTACAACTGTATGATTTTCTTGATGAAAACTTTATTGTGCCCTCCTCTCCCCCTGTTCGCAGAATTACTATCTTTCCAGCATTTTTTGGTGAACCAGCAATCAGAGATGAAATTGTTCCTGTCATGGTTTCTGGGACAATCCCTTCTGCATTTACCATAACACAATTTCTTGTATCGCTAGTTCTCCATCGTTCGTTTGCTAAAACATTCATGTAATTTCTGATCATTTTTCTGTATTCTACTAGAATATCTTCTCCTTCTTTTAGCATCTTAGTTCTATCTCCCATGCATATGGCAATTCCAACTCCAGCCTTTTGAATTCGTCCACAAGAGTTTAACATAGTTGAAAACTCTCTCCCATCTCTTAGAAAGCTTCCTCTATCTTCTCTTGGAAAGGTGTATGTATATCCAATTAATTCATCCATAATCTCAGTAGCATTTTTTCCAGATGCAAATTTAGAAATAGATTCGATAACCATTCGCTTTTCATCCTCACTTAGTTCAGCTGGAACCCGCCATCGTCCACCATCTTTTAATTTTATTCCCGATGAATTAAGCAAAGAAAGGCAGGCATCTCTATTCCATGTCAGTCCCTCAATAAATGGCTGCGATGTAAACGCAAGTGCATCAGGTAATGGTCTTGTTTCCCTTCCCACAAGTAGTAAATCTAAATCAATTTTCATCTGCCCAAAATTTTTTGCAGCATTTGCAATCTCCAAGTTTATTCCGGTAAAAGATTTTTTTTCACCTTGGTCTTGTCTATCCCCAAGTGCTGAAACAACTGCCACCCATGCCAACTCCGTATTTTTATCATCAAGAAATTTTGCTGCTTGATATGCCATTCCGCCAGCACTGATCTGAGTTCCACCATCGATTCCATACTTCCACGCATTGATAATACGTTCATTATCAAATTCTTCTTGGGGAATCTGGTGATGATCAAGAACAATCCACTTTTCAGCAAGATTCTCATCAAGATCTTTTCCAAAGCCTCCTCCCAGATCCGTTATCACATGAAAATCTCTATGATCGTCTCGTAATTTTTCAATTACTTTTTTGTTTAACTCCTTTGTTGTGGTTACAGTACAATTTGCTCCTGCCCGAATTAATGCCTTTGATATAATACTGCCAGATGTAATTCCATCGCAATCAATGTGAGTAATGACTGAGATACTTTTCTTTGATTTAATACAATCAGCAATTTTATCTTTAAAATTTGTTAATGCTTGGTCTAAACTTTTTTCCATCACTCAAGTTGAGCGACCACTGATTTATATTTCCAAGTTTTAGGAATTCTACCAATCCTCTTATAATAAACTGAAAGTCTGTGAACTTTGGCTTCAATAAGCTCAAGCGATCTAATATTTCGATTATCATTTTTGTTTGTTTTTAGGTGATTTTGCAAACCAACTGCCTTCATTACAATATTATTCAAATCCTCAGGTATTTCTTGACTTGATTTATTCTCATCGAGAACCTGTGTTATGCCCTTATTGATTATTGGTTTAACAAGTGGAATTGCGTGCTGATCTCGTAGCTTGATTCCGATCATGCTTGGTGGCAATCCATCTTTTCCATATTTGACAATTATCTCTTCAATTTCTTTTGGACTTTGAGTTACCCATGATGGTTTTTTAAGATCAATTGGTCTTGTGGAATGTGATTTTCCATGATTATGAGTATGTAATCTGCCCATAGAAAACGTGCCTGCAGAACAAACATAAACGTTACTTAAAGCGATCATACAAAATATTTCCAAAATTGATATCGAGAAAAAAGTTAAATAGACATTACTTGCATTCCATCAACAGGTAAACGATATGAATCAAACCATACTAGTTGCAACCATTATCGGCGTATTTGTTGCAGGCTCATTCGGACCTTTTGGTTTAGCCTTTGCACAGTACATGGGTAATGTCGGCGATGAAGGTCAAACCGGTGCGCGTACTTTAGAAGAAACATTAGAGCTTGCAAGACGAAAAGTTGAATACGCAGAAGCCAATCCTCAAACTGGCTCTGGTACACCATATCTTGCAGCAGATGGTGTTTTGGGTGCTTCAGCAATTTCAGCAGCCGTATTTGGAGGAATTGCAGGTGCTTTGTTCTTCAAAGGAAGACATGGAAAATACGCAGCTCAAGGAAGAGGCTAAACAACTTTCTCTTTTCTTATTTTAGTTATACTTTAGATAGTATTGTTTTTGATCTCTTCTTGTTTAAGAATAAAGGAAATGTATATATCGCACGTGTGTAGTTTTCATTTCAATGATTCCTTTACTGGGCACAATCCTAAGTATCCTATCATCCGTTACTGGACAATTAGGACCAAATTATGACCCACTATTTTACGATGTAATGGTATACATTTTCGGTACCATAATGTTTACAGTATTCCTACTCGGAATTATTGCATTCTGGTTACGTGTTCACGGATGGTCATACAAAGACAACCGTGAGAGATGGGTAGATGAGCTAGACAGACACTTTGAAAAAGAAGGCATCGGTCTAATACCTGACAACGGCAAATACTGGTAAAATCATTCTCTTTTCTTCTTTTCATTATTTTTTAATCTGATAATCACCGATTAATTATTCCATCTAGAGATCAGGAGGTAAAAAGTCCTTGTCTTTAGAGCTATCGTGTGCCTTTGATGTAAATTCAGCCTTGTAATGATAGCCATCTACCAAAGGAGCATTTATGAAATCATTTGACAATATCCCATTTACATAAATTTTTGATTTTGATTGGTCCATATCTCGTAGTGGAAAGTCCCAAATCCATAGAAAATGTCCTATCTGAAAAGGATACTCTTCATCCCATTCTACATGAATTACTCCATCATTACTTAGTGTGTAAAGAGATCTCTGGCATTCCTCCTCAAAACCAATGTTGGCAGGAATGTCCGCTTTTTTATCATCTACAAATAATTCCAAAGTCGCTGATATTTTGTAATGAGTATTTCTTTTATCTATACAATTTTTTAATGGATCATCTTTACTAAGTTGGCTCATGACACCTTGAGCCCCTAAAAATACAATTGCGCCAATTGCCGCGGTGATGATAAGAAACCTAATTGTTTGTTTTCGTTTTGCGGGATCTCCCATCCCTGGCCATATCATGACTAAAAATTGTTGAGAATTACTTAAAGTCCTTTCTATAAAAGTCCCTTTTTGTCATCTATAATCTCAAGTGTATCAAATTTATCTTGGTGATCCGCAATGTAAAATGTTATTTCATCAGAGTCAATTTCTAACCATTCAGACTCTCCCCGATATGGCAGATAATCCTCAATGAAAATATCTCCAGGGCCTACTAACCTAACCAGCATTTTTTCATTTTTTACTTTTGGTTCAAATGGAAGTTTGAGTACTTTTCCCCTTCTTTCATTTTGTATGTTAATTGTATAATCGTCTCCTCTAAATTCAACTTTGCCCTTAAAGTAACTCTCATGGATATCTAGATTTTTAATTTTAAAACTAATGACCATTTTTTTGTCTTATACTTTGTTGTATATCCTTTAAGATAAAATTTTAATCATAAAGTATGAAAATATGCATAAAACACGTATGTTTTTTTAAATATAAAATGAAAAAAGGGGAAATTTTAATTTTAGATTACTTGCCAAGGTCGTGTCGCAAATGTCACTACATATGCAACTCCAATTATTATTGATTGATATGCAATGTTAGTGTATGGAATTGGTTTGAGGATATAATCTCCGTCAACAACTACTGTTTGACCAGGTCCAAGTCCAGGACCTACTGATGCAATATTGAGTTGAGAATGTACGTGATATACTCCTGGCTCAAGTGCCTTTGCACAAATTTTGTATGGCACCACCGCATTTCCTGGAATATCAAATACATTGCCTGGTGGGTCTCTTGTCATAATTTCCCATCTATTGCCAGCATTAGTTGATTCAGAGAAGATAGAGTTCCATGCTCTCAAATCTCTTGTAATAAGACTAACAAATTTTCCTTCGATGCATAATTGTTCTCCTGTTTGTAGAGATTGTCTGTTAAAGGTCTCATCTTCAATTCTTACGAAACGACTTTGTAGTTGTGCTTGGACACCATGTGCTTCAGCTGATGGAAGTATTGAATCAATCCAATTGAATCCAATTGATCCTAGTGCTAATAGTACACCGAGTCCTACAACAATTATTTTTTTATCTACCATATTTATCCCGTTAATTACAAAATGAGTCAACTAAGAACGATATATGTTTTACCTTAATTATCGGCAACCATGGATCAGTTTTAGTGATTAACACTAATGATTAACATTGGAACCTGTTTTAGAATGAATAAAAATTTCATATATTTTCTAATGAAAAAGTATAAATTTTCATGAATTAAATTAATCATTCACTAATTAATTAGAATAAAAACCCATTTTTTCTAGCTCATGGCTTATATTCCGAATTAGGCATAGTATACATATGGCACAAATGCCCGCACTAATTCCCAAAGAGGTCGAAATCCAGAGACTAAAAAAGATCTGGCTAATCGTTATCGCTATGGGATCAACTGCTGCATCAGTAGAAGTCGACAACTTTGTTGACGGTTCTCTACATCAAACCTCTATCAGAGATAGTGCATTTACTCCAGCTCACTGGTGGCTATATTCACACTTTATTACTCTGCCACTCGGATGGGGTGCTGCTGCAATCTATGATAGAAGAATACCAGTTCTCAGAGGTCCAAACAACTCAATGAACACTGGTCTTAAGATGACAATTCTAGGTTATCTTGCTACCATGTTTACAATTGGAATCAATGAGATGTGGCACTTTTGGTTTGTAGAAGAAATCTTTGCAGTACCAAATCATTGGATGTTTAACATGGGTGTTGTAGTAGCCTTTATGGGCGCTCTTGCTTACGTAGTAAGAGTATATGCAAGACTGGTTGAACTTGGCGCAGAAACACCAGGTGAAAACCCCTATGTTGCTGAAATGTATAAGATGGCCTTAGAAGGCAAACTTTACAGCAGATCCATTCCATAAACAAAAAGGATGCGAATCATCGCACTTTTTTCTCTTTTTATATAAAACACTTAGATCGAATTCTACCCAGAATTTAAGAAAGACTTAAAAGTATTCTCAATAGTATAAACCCAAATGACTCTACCGAAGGGATTTGGTTCAGCGGGCGGTTCTGGAGGAACTAGCGCTGATGTTGAGCGAATGATTGGCCGACGTGTCGAAAACATGGGTGGTATGATAACTATTTCATTCATCGCTGCATGGCTAGCAACTTTTGGCGGAACAGCAGCAGGTTACTTCTATTATCCATGGGCATACCCAACACCAAGTGGTCACTATGCTTTCATTGTATTGACAATTATTGAGTCAATAGGATACATCTTCTGTATCAAAGTAATGGAAGAGGGTACCAGAAAGAACAGTAATGGATTAGTTGCCGGAGTAGTAGCTGCAGTAGCTGTAGGTACCGTCTTAATTTCATTATTCGTTGGATACTAGAATAATCATTCTTAATTTTTTTCATTTTTCTTGATTTTCTACTATATACGAGATCGATTATCTTGTAAAATTTTATATACTGACCCTTTCATCTACCTGATAATGGTCTGGCTTAGACGATGTACACACTACTTATTCATAGTAGTAGTCGCAGTCAACTCAACTTTACTAACAATTAATGCGGGAGATTATATCTTCTACACAGATTGGGCTTGGACATCATTTGTAGTATTCTCTATATCGCAAACATTGATGCTTACGGTAGGAGCAGTATACTATCTTACATTTACTGGTGTTCCAGGAACAGCAACGTACTATGCATTAATTATGACGGTGTATACATGGATAGCAAAAGGTGCATGGTTTTCACTAGGCTATCCATATGACTTCATT
>JAQBHA010000008.1:0-5116 GCA_032128215.1 Nitrososphaerota archaeon
AGAATCTAGTCCAGAACAAACGTGTGCCAGTGTATCCACAGAGCAATGGAATCAAACACTTGCAAATCTTGATGCCTTTATGATTGACCACTGTCTAGCCATGATAGAATACCTATCTTCTCAAGAGTCAATGGAGTTAACTGATTCAATGAATGCTACAAAGACTGTAGAGCCAGAAGACCCATTTTCAGTCAATATTCCAGTTGATGAAGAATTAACAGATCTCTCAAGCGTTGCAATTCCAGTGGCTGATGAGGAAACAAGGCAGCAAGTAAAAAGACAGCTAGACTTGTTGACCTTTAAAATTGAGCAAATGGTAGAGTTGGCAGAAAATCAAGATATCATTAATGCAGTAATTGTTTCAAACAATAGGTTTGCTGCAATGAAGGATCCTTATGCATACATTGCACAAAAAGATGCAGAGTGGGTTAAGACTCCAAAGCAGTCGTCTAGTCCGTTCATGTATGCAATTATGCAAAGTGGAGTTTCCGATATGTTGCGTGAAAAAACATCAATTCCCACACTAGAGTATGGTAACGTACTATTCCCAGAAATCATAATAACAAACGCATATGGTGCAAACGTTGGAATATCACAGAGAACTGATGATTACAATCAAGCAGACGAAAGTTGGTGGCTTAATGCAAAAAAGGTGCCAATTCATCTAAGAGAGGTTGGATGGGATCAAAGTGCTAACATATTCTCATCAGACATTATAATCAAAATGGTAGATAAGGACGGAAAGTTCATTGGTGTACTAAAGGCTGTAACTCCAATCAGAGATGTTTAGCTTCAACAATTAACAATTCTTCAAAAAATAATTTTTTTCTTGCAACTATATTCAATTCAAGACCAAGTTTTTTAGCGTCTTTAATTAGTTTTTCATTGTTTGCTAGCGAGGATGTTACAAACAACATCTTTCCAGATTTATTTAGACATCTAATGGCTGATGTTATTATTTTTAGAGGAACCTCTACTCCGTCTTTTCCACCATCAACTCGTCTGTCTGTTATTTCATCAGATTGAAGATATGGCATATTGCATATAATGAGATCAAATTTACAGACAAGGGCTTCTGCACCATCACAACAGATGCAATTTTTTATTCTCTTATTTTGATTAATCAGAGAACCAAAATCAATATCTGTTGCAATTACTTGCAAAAAATTTTTAGATAAAGTTCTAGTCAGATAACCAGATCCTGTACCAATGTCTAGTGCATTATTTCCTTTTTCATTTACTAAATTATCTTCTAGAAAATAGGTATCTTCTGAGGGAGGATATGGTAAATTATTAGAGTAGCTGTTTTGCAATGTTAATTATTTCATCTCCACTAAGGTCTTCTAGTCGCTTTTCAGACTCTATAACCTTTCCAAACTGCTTTGCAATATTTTGTAATTTTTTTCGCTTGTATGAATATAGCCGATTTACTGTCTGAATAATCTCTTTTGGGATGGTTTTTTTAAAAACCAGTCTTAAAACAACAGAATCAACTTTTGGTGGGGGAGAAAAATTATTTGCACTAACATTCATAATTTTCTCAATATCTGCTGCATGGTTTACCAGAACCGATACTGCCTTTGAGTTTTTTTCTGCAATTTTTTGAGCAAACTCCTTTTGAACCATAACTACTGCTAGACGGAATTTTTTTTGAACTAGCCACTCCATTGCATCTCTACTCTTAGAATATGGCAAATTTGATACAAAAATTGAGAATTTTTCTTCAGTCTTAAAGCCATCTCCATGCAAAAGTGTAAGGTTTGAAATATCAGAAAATTTTTTCTTTGTTGCATTATACAGTTCCAAATCAGATTCTATAGAGATTACATAACCAGCTTTTTCACATAATAACTCCACAAGTATGCCTTTACCAGTTCCAATCTCAAGCACAGTGTCTTTTTTTGTAATTCCAGCAGAATCTACAATTTTTTTTGCAACAGATTGCGTAATTAAAAAGTGTTGACCGAGTCGCTTTTTTTTTATCATTTTTTAACGAAGAGGTTCATTCGAGCCTCTCCGGTAATTTCTTCCATGATTCTTTTTGCAATGTGTTTTATTGGATCCTTTAGCCCAACTCTAGCTTGCAAATCATCAAAGGTTTCAAACTTTTTTTTCTCACGCTCTTCTAGCATTATCTTCATGTATGTTTTACCAATGCCTGGGATTAATTCTAGTGCATGAATTCTTGGAGTAAGCGGCTGGGCGTTGTTTAGATATTCAATGAATCGTTTTTCGTTTTGTGTAATAATTTTTTGCACTACTCCATTAATTTCAGTTTGCCCAGTTTGTGAGATTTTTTCATAGTCTAGCTTACCTAAAACAGACTGGACTTTGGTACGTCCTTCTTTTCCTATGTAGATTCTCTCACCTACATCAAATTCAGAGCCATCGACTCCAAGTACTTCTAATAGTGTTAGTCTGTCTTCACCTAGTGCAGTAACTATAATTCCTTCACGTCCACGTACCGTAGATGATTTGCCTCTCTCTACAAAGTCAAGTACGTAAGCGTACTCTTCGTATCTTCTTGGTTGGGTATATCCCCTATCCAACAAAATCACCTAAAAAATTACGCGTGCTCCTTAATAATCTTCAGCATTTTTTCTAGCGTTTCAGCTAAAATGAGTTTTTTCCACCCAAATGTAAAGGAACGTAGCTCAGCTAGTGTTGTTGGTCGAATGTTTACAATTTCTACTGCCTCTTCTTCTGTAATGTCACACTCTTTGACTAGCTCTTGTTTCATCTTCTTTGCAGTCTTTGGATCTATTTTTGTAAACTTTGAAACATAATCATATGTCCAGCGTTGTATCTGGTCCATCTTTTCAAGATCTTCTCCTTCTAAAATTTCTTTAACTTCAGAAATTGAAACTGCCTGTTTTTTCTTTATTTCTTCCATTTTATTTTACCCCGAACGGTTTTACATGGTCTAATCTAGTGATTAAGGTTTTCGTCTTGTTTCCAAGTTTAACATGTAATGTTATTGCTCTTCTTCCCACTTCTATCACTCTACCCACTTTACCATGGTATCTTCTATGTGGCAGTGACTTGTGTTGTCTTGGGTCTATAATGACTAGGGCTTGATCACCTACTTTGTATTCTCTGAGCAAAAATGATACTCCTCTTGGAGCATCCTTTGTCATAACGGATCTAGACTTGTGTCTAAATCCATGAGAGCGACCAGATGTTTTCTTAGTTGCCATATCTGACTAGCAGTCAGCGCCCTTAATTTAACATTTACTCGGTATTTTCAGAATCTAGATTTTTAGTATCAATATCTTCAGTGTCTTCTTTAATAGATTTAGTTTCAGATTCAGTGTCTATTTTTTTACCAGGTATTTTCTTTTTCTTTGTTCCATCTTCTGGATCAACTACTCCTGCTTCAGATAGTGCAAAGATTACCTCATGCTCTGGGTGGTGTGGACTATCAACCATTCTTGCAATTCTCTTTTTGCCAGATTTTTTAAAGTAAATTCTATATGTGCTAGTGTGTGCCACAACATTTCCTCCAACTGGTCTAGTTGGATCTCCAAAGAATACGTCAGGGGACGCCATAACTTGGTTTGTTGCAAGTGCAGCACAGTTGTATGTTTCTGCAATTCTTACTAGCATATGAACAAAGTGATTTAGTTTTTGTTGGCGTCCTGCCAGAGTTCCGCGTCCAAGATATTCTGCACGGAATAATCCTACTGCAGAGTCTGATATGAGTAATTTAATATTATTTTCTTTAATTACTTTGCCGGCTTCTTCTAGTATTAGAATTTGGTGTGAGCTGTTGTATGCTCGAGCGACAATAATTCTTTCAAGTACCTTTTCAGGATCCATTCCTTGAGCCTTTGCAATTGAGACAACTCGCTCTGGTCTAAATGTTCCTTCAGAGTCTATATACAAGACACCTCCGTCTAGTCCACCTTCTTCCTTTGATTTTTGAACCATTACACACATTGTATGACAAAACTGGGTTTTCCCACAACCAAACTCACCATAAACCTCAGTTAGTGCTTGAGTTTCTAGTCCTCCATCAAATAGTAGATCAAGGCATTCTGTACCAGTTGAGATTTTTCCTATATCTTGTCGTCTTTTGTAAATTTCAGTAGCAGAAACAAATTCTTGAGCAATTAATCCCTGCTCTATTAGCTGCAGTCTTGATTTGTTTACAATTTTTTCTGCAGTTTCCCTATCCATGCCAGTAAGATCTGCAATTTCGACTGGACCACGAACTATAAGATCCATTATATTATGAACGCCTGCGTCTTCTAGTTTTTTAGTAGTAACAGGACCGACGCCTTCAAGGCTGTCTAGTCGTAAATCTTCAACCATGGAATACCATACGATACAGGGATTATCAACGTGTCTAATTCAACAGGTAGCCATTATAGCTAACACCAAATTAACTAAATTGAAAAAAATGCGATCAAAATAAAGTCAATTTTAAACTACAATTACGTTATAATCTTCTAATATACTTTGAAAAAAACTGTCACATTTATTGCACATAGAGGATGGGATAATAACGGTAAAACAATATACTATATTGTAACTGATGCGACCCCAGTTGGTCCTGCAATAAGCATGGGAGTGCCAAATGTACCAAAGAATGCAGAACTTATTTCAGGTACTGCAGCAGCTGACATGTATCATTTCATGAACGGAATACTAGACTCTGGCCCGTTGGGATTCCAAGCAGGAATTACATCTAGTGCTCCTGGTGATGAAAACTAGTCCCATGTGGCGAATTTATTTTATAGCTTGAAAAGATCCTAAGAATGCATTACTATTGCAAACAGCAAATGATCTTGATGTATATCAGAAAGCTGGTCTAATTTCTGTAAATCTAGCAAGACCGATGAATATGGATCATATAGTAAATGGTCCAATAGTTGATCCTTTTCAAAAGGAATAATCTTTAGTAAAAATTTATTGAAAATTATTTATAAAAAAATTACCTTTGCTTTGCGCCAACGCCATCTTTTATATTTACAGTGATTACTTTTCCCTCAGATTTTCCTTGAGTGTCTGCCTTTGGTGGCGTCTCTTTTTCTTCAGTAACTTCAACTGGTTCATCTGGCACTTGAGAATCTGTTTTTAATTCTACTAGTTCATTTTGTAATTTACTCATTTC
>JAQBHA010000009.1:0-4038 GCA_032128215.1 Nitrososphaerota archaeon
GGAAAAAATATTGTATTTGCATTAATTCCATTATTTTTATCGATTGGAATTATACCTGCTCTTGCCTTTGCTGATTCAGAACAAACCGATAAAGAAAGTATTTTTGAATTACTTGTGACCTCTCCTGAAAGCTTACTATCTGAATTAGATACTCCTGATACTTCTGCTGGTGATAATCTACAACCAGATCTAACTACAAATCCAATTGGTTGCAAATCTGGACTTAATCTTGTCATAAAAGCTTCAGACAGATCTCCAGCTTGTGTAAAGTCAACCTCTATTTACAAACTAATAGAAAGAAACTGGATGCTAGTAAAAGAGGCTTTTGCACAAACAGATGAATCTCCAATGCAAACAGAACTAATTCAAAGTTACGATGAACATGCAATGACTTTTTCAGTTCGTGCTAGTGGAGGGCAACTAGAACTTGAAGTAATAGCTAATTTTCAGAAATTTACCCCATTTACATCTCAAAAGCCTCACATAACTCCTGATAATCCAGTTGATGAAAGAACTTCAAAACAATTTGCAGTCGAGTCTCTTCCTAGCAAAGCTAACCTAGATTTTTACAGACTAGTAGGAAAAATTATGCAGCAAGAACCTATTGCTAGACAGCCCTTTGATGTAAATGTAGATGTTGTATCAGGGGATGGAACAGTACTTCAGACATGGGCTTATCGTAACTGTCAAATACAAAATTTCGTTACATATCTTCAAGACACTGTATTTTTCTATCAATTTTCAGGTAAACAAGGATCTGAAATTAGGGACAGAACAATACTCCAATGCTCAGCTCTTGAATTAGAAGTTCCTTAGAATAATTTTTTTCAAACCCCTCTTTGATCCTACCTGCGATGAGGAGGGAATCGAAGTAATATTACATTCCACCCCGAAGGCCCACTTTGGTATCTAATTTTTCTAAAAATAAATTTCGCTAAATCACTTTATTATTTGAGGCTAAATTCTTGTATTCTAGGCGTAGACCTTTTGCAGGTGTTGTTCGTTTACACAAACATAAGCTAATGTAACTTTTTTTTGTTGATATTCTCTACAGTTGAACCCTTTGGTATCAAATAAGATTAGAGTAATTCCTATTTTAACAATATTTCTTGCAAGTATGATTTTGATTAGTTCACAATCTACAACTGCCTTTGGACAGTCTTCTCCAACAGGATTGATTGCGTTTGATACTGACAGAACCAGCAATCTTCCTTCTACACGTGAAATTTTTGTCATGAATGCAGACGGAACAGGTCAAACAAGACTGACATTCAATACTGCAATGGATGTATTCTCTTCATGGTCACCAGATGGAACAAAGATTGCGTTTGCAAGTACCAGAGACGGCAACGCTGAAATCTATCTCATGAAAGCAGATGGCTCAAGTCAGACAAGACTAACAAACAATCCTGCAGGTGATGTTTACCCCTCATGGTCACCAGATGGAACAAAGATTGTATTTGTAAGTGACAGAGACGGCAACCGTGAAATTTATGTCATGAACGCAAATGGTATAAGTCAAACAAGACTAACAACCAATCCTACAAGTGATAGTAATCCTTCATGGTCACCAGATGGAACAAAGATTTTGTTTGAAAGTTCACGAGACGGCAATGTACAAATTGGACAATTATCTATGTCATATATGATATATACAATAGGTTATACTGAAGAAAAAATTTAACGGATTATTTGTGGATGTTTATTATAATTGATTTTTTGACAGTTAGTGCTTCATGTGTTCCACTAGATGTAATCTTGTATGTTCCTGCTGATGCTGGATCGCCATCATTTTTGCTCTGATTCCACATGAAAATTTTTTCTTGGTTTGGTTCAAGCGTGGATATAACCTGTAAAGCAATTGGAGTATAGAGTACTCGTCCATCCAATCCTGTAATCTGCAGGCCATAAGATGAATCGACAAAGGTCAAGGGACTAGTTCCAGAATTGATTATTTTTATTTTAATTTCTTCTGCTTGATTAAAATCGGTTTTATCAGTTACAATAGAAAGAGAAGAGCCATCTACAAATATTAATTGCTCCCCATTTTTTTGAGTTGCTAAAAACAAACCAACTAAAGCTCCTGCTGTAATACCAATAACTACTGCTAAAATCAAACTTCGTGGAAACATCTTTCAAAATCCTATCATAATTGACTTTTATTTGTTAGTAGATTGCTTGGAGTGCCACCTTTTAGGATAGGTGCTAGGAGCCATTATGATTCGTTTAGTCTCAAATGCGTATCCTTTTGTATTTTCTTTAATTTCGTCTTCAGATAACAGTGATTTTGCAAGAGCAACAATTTCTCCTTTTTGGCTATAGATGGCCACAAGATCATCTTTTTTGAGATTAGTTGAAACTTTTAAAACTCCAGGAATTGCTAGTTGAGCTCCGTGACATAATGCATCTATTGCAGAATCACGTATTACAACTGATTTTAACTCACTTAATACATGTTCAATTGGTCTAATTAATGTCAGAAGTTTTGAACCATCTTTTTTTTCAGTCCATAAAGAATATGCATTTGCTAGCTCATGAAGAGTAACAAGACGTGAATTTTCTGTAAATTGATGAACTCTTGTACGACGTAGCTCAATCATAGTCGCACCTGGACCTAATATTTCTCCAACATCATAGATTAGCTTTCGAATATATGTTCCAGCTTCACATAAAATTCGTAAGAGTATTAGACGCTCTTTTTGTTCTAATAATTCAAGCTCGTAAACTGTTCGTGTTCTTGTTTGTCTAAGAACTGCAGAGCGCTGTGGTGGTTTTTGGAAAATTTCTCCTGTAAATTCATCTAAAACTTTTTTCAGTTTTTCTTTAGAAGGTAACGAATGCAATCTACCCAATGCATGATACTCCTTTGGTCCATATAGCAAGACCTCTAATGCCTTAGTACCTTCTCCCAAACCCATTGGCAAAACTCCAGACACTTGAGGATCCAAAGTCCCACTATGACCAGCTTTTGGAATTTTTAAAATTCTTTTCAACCATGCTACTGTCTCATGACTTGTTGGTCCTGGAGGTTTGTCTAGTAAAATAAATCCATACTTTAGTAGCTGTTCTAAACTTCGTTTATCATAATATGTCCCATAAGCGTCATCAGTAATATCCTGATCAATTTCTGTAAGATTTTGTAATTGTTCTAGAGTCAAAGCATCTCTTTTATAGTGGATTTTGCAATTTCTAGAACTTTTGTGGCATCAAGTTCATCAGTGTCAATAACTTTATCAAAAATACTCAAGTTCTCTCCAAAATCAAAATTATATAATTTCTTGTATAGTTTTTTGTTCTCATCATATCTCTTTTTTACAATTGCAAGAGCTTCTTTTTCATCCATATTATCTCTAGTTTTCATTCTTCTTGCACTGTTTTCTAGTGTTCCAGCAAGCCAAATTTTAATACCATCAGCTACGAGCCAGGGTAAAGTATAACTGGTTATCACAATATTGCCTTTTAAAAAAAGTTCTCGTAATTTGTCATCCACTTTTTTATCAAATTCAGGATTTTCACTTCGTTGATTTAAGAATTTCATTCCCTCAGATGTATCCCACCAATCATCTCCGCCGGTTTGGAACCCTTGCTCCTTTGCAAGATCCTTGAGAATATCGCCACCTCCAAGATAAGTTAAATCAAATTCCTTTGCTAGTCCCTTTGCAACGGTAGTTTTTCCAATTGCAGGAGGACCGGAAATAATAACTGATTTCTTCAACCTATATCCATTGAGGTTTTTGTAAGCTTCATTATCATGCCACTAAACGCAATTGATGTCAAAAAATACCAAGCCCAAAAATAAAGTTCGTTTGCTTGTTTACATATTACACCATCAACTTTCTCTAGAGTGCAAGTGAGTTGAAAAAAATCTCCAGGTATTACGTTTAATGGAATAGGAGAAATAGCTACAGTGTAGGAAAACATCTGTGGTAAGACAAAATAAAATATCAGTAAGAGAGGAATAATCGTAATCATCATAGGTCTCATGTTCATTTGCATCATTTCCATACTCATCTTATTCATGTATGCAGATTTTTTATT
>JAQBHA010000010.1:0-20843 GCA_032128215.1 Nitrososphaerota archaeon
TTTTGTAAGCTTCATTATCATGCCACTAAACGCAATTGATGTCAAAAAATACCAAGCCCAAAAATAAAGTTCGTTTGCTTGTTTACATATTACACCATCGACTTTCTCTACAGTGCAAGTGAGTTGAAAAAAATCTCCTGGTATTACGTTTAATGAAATAGGAGAAATAGCTACTGTATAAGAAAACAATTGTGGTAAGACGAAATAAAATATCAACATGAGAGGAATAATCGTAATCATCATAGGCCTCATGTTCATTTGCATCATTTCCATACTCATCTTATTCATGTATGCAGATTTTTTATTCAAGTTTGCAATTCTTTCTTTATCTTTAGAACGAAATGCTGCCATACGTTCCTTCTGCCATCCTCTGGTTTCTCTCATTATTCTTTTTAGCTTGACACGATCAACTAGCTTTTTTCTTACTCCGGCATTGAAAAGATTAAGCAATATGGAAATTCCTAGGATTCCTAATGCAGATGGAAGCATTCCTTTGATAATTGGATCTGCACTTCCAAGTGGGCCTTTGTGAATTCCAAGCAAATCACCTTGCAGGAAAATGGAATCTAAGAAATGCAATATAAAACTAAATTCTTGAGTCATATCTCTATTGCAGATATCACAGTGTTGGCAGCTTCTTCAACCTTTCCTTCTGTATTGAGTATTGGTTTCATTGGAGAGCCTGAAAATACAGAACAGCTTGAAAGCATAGCATCATGGATTGCCATCTCTTTTTTTATACTGTCAATTGACACAATATCACGATTCCGAGTGGTATCCTTCATTCTACGATTATAGATTTCTTCAGGCCGTGCATAAACTGAAATAAAATTAGAGGGTTTTATTATTTGTAAAACGTGGTATGGTAACCCGGGGTAGAATCCCGCATTGGTTGCAATAAACGCATGAGTATCAATTATCACTAGATCATCTGTTAATTTTGCAATTTTTTCAGCTGCTAATTTTTGAAGATTTTTTTGTTGGTCCATTGAAAGTTTTCTCAATTCATCTCTATCTTTAATACCAATTCTTTTAGCTTCTTCAAACATTACTGTTCCAAAACTTTGAACACTTACACTTTTTTTTCTAGAGTTTAGGATCTCAACAATTTTAGAAACAAGTGTGGACTTTCCAACACCCGGAATTCCAACCATTACAACTTTCTTACTTTCTGCCAAGTAATGCACCAAGCCGTGGCATAACCACTTCTACTTGTTCCTTGATTAGTTGGTTGTAATAATTAATCAAGATATCGACCATTAAGAGTATTCCAATTCCAGATCCAAATACTCCCAACACATCAGAAACACCTGCTAACAATCCCAGTATAGCTGAACCGATTATAGTAACTGATGGAATGTATTTGTTAAGCAAAACCTCGATTGGTTCATTTGATCGTCTAAAGCCTGGCACCTGTACATCTGCATCAAGGAGATTCTTTGCTGCACTTTTTGGAGAAAGTCCTCCAAGCTCCACCCAAAGTTTTCCAAATATAATTACTATAATAATCATGAAAATTATGTAGCCTACTGCTCTTAACGGATCTAATGCAGCAACATCTAGTCCCCTTGGCGGAGTAACATAGTAAATCAATCCACCTATAGGTGTTGATGGGCTCGTCGGATCAAACTGTGCTAAAATATTCATAAAGACATTATTGTTTTGAGGGTTAATGTTGGCCCAAAGCATTTGTCCTATAAAGACCGCATTTGCCGTAAGTGCTGATGCTAAAATTACGGGAATGTTTGAAACGTACATTAGTTTGATTGGATAAACTGCAGAAAATCCTCTGTACTTTGTTGAGACGATTGGAATTTCTATCTTCATTCCTTGTGTATATACAAGAATTAGTAAAATCCCTATAGTAAGAGACAGGCCAAAGATACTTGGCAGTTGGTTATACCTAAAGAAAATATTAGAAATGTCTCCTGCCCAAGCTGATTCTCCAATAAATGGAAATATTCCTATAGAGAATCCATCACCAGCTGGGAGAGGACTAAACATACTCCAAAGAATTTGTTGGGCAACACCAGCCATAATGAAAAGGCTGATTCCACTACCTAATCCCCATCCTTTCTGAACCGTTTCATCTAAAAACATGATAATTATTGACGAGCCCAGAAGCTGGCCAATGAGTACATACAGATGGGTTGGGTCTGTCATACCTGGACCATATACAGCAATTCCATAAACCGTAGATTCTGCAATAATGACAATGTATGTTACAAGCTTTGTCGCTGTTTGAAATACACCGCGCTCTTCTGGCTTTTTAAAATCAAATTTTAAAATGTCAGAACCTCTCAATAGCTGCATCAACAATCCTGCAGTTACTATAGGTCCAATTCCAAGCTCAACAAGGGTTCCTTGTTGGGATGCAAAAATTACTCTTGCAAAAGCAAGAAAGTCAAACTCGGGGGTTGTTGCACCAAAAAGTGGTGTTTGTCCCATTATCATGTAAATTAATAAAATACCTCCACACCACAAAAGCCGTTTTTGCAGTGAGAGTTTCTTTTTAGGTTTTGGTACCTGAGGAAGGTATGGTTCTGCCTTTGATACTATTTTTCTAATAAACGCAGTAGCACTACCTTCAGCCATTGTTTGCTAACACCTCGCCTCCTGCTTGCTTTACTTTTTCTTGTGCTGATGCAGTTGATTGATTTATCTTAACGGTGTATGCAATTGTTACTTGCCCTCCACCTAGAAGTTTGTCATATCCCATGCTATTTAGATCAAGAACATTTTTGTCTCCTTCTTTCTTTCCAGATTTTGCAAACAGATCATCGAGGTCACGAATACTTGCCCATTTTTTTATAATATTTGGGTGGGGTGGATGAGTGGATTCATGACCAAAATGATCTGGAAAATCCTTTAACATTGTGCTAAAATGATGTTTTAATAATCCTGACTGACCAAGGCCACCTTTATGACCACTTGCTCTGTGTTGTCCAACTTGACCCCAACCATGAGTTCTAGAGCCTCTAAGTTTTCGAGTTTTTCGGTATCGTGTAGGCAAGTTACATCATTCTCCGGATTAGCGTGTTTAATTCTTTATTGTAGCCAAGAACGCCTTTTTGGCCATACAGTTTTTTGGTACTTCTTTTAAATCCCTTTTTAGGAGGGGCTAAGGCAAACCATGGTTTTAGCGGACTTAGTTTTGATAATGTGGATTTTCCTTCAGTAAGAGAAGATGCAAGTTCATCCAGAGTTTTAAAGCCAATTTCTGTAAGGTCTTCTGGAGTAATTTTTTTGTATCCTGCTTTTCGTGCTTTCTTATCTAACAATTCCTTTGTTGTCTCGACATCGATTTCTTGCCAAGAGATATAATGCTGAATTTTTCTTAACATTCCTAATGTGTTATCTTTAACAGGAATAATAGTGGCTCTGAATTTCTTATCTAATTTTAATAGTTTTAATGTAGTCACTGCCCAGTGTGGTACGTCTGCTTGTCCTGTAATTCTTAAAACTAAAAAAGCCTTTGCCATGATATTTATCCTTGACTAAATGTTTGACTGAGGCATTGTAGTACAGCTTTTGATGTTGAATTCATAGTATTAGTGGAACCCTTTGCAGTTGTCCAAGCATCCTTTAGACCTGCAAGTTTCAATAGATTTCTAATTTTTCCTCCTGCAACTAATCCTAATCCCCTAGGTGCAGGTAAAATTTCAATTGTTACGCTTCCACCTCTTCCACGAACTTTAAATGGAACAGAATGCTGTTGTTCACATCTACATTCCCAACTTCCACAGCCTAATTTTACTGGACTTACGCTAAGATATGCAGCGTTTGTTGCTTTTTCAATTGCAATTCTCATCTGTTTTGATTTGCCACGGCCTACACCTAACCAGCCATTTTCATTACCAGCAGCTACTAATGCCTTAAATCTAGTTGACTGACCGTTTGGTGTCATCTTTTGAATAATGCCAACATCGATAACTTCTGTTTTAAGATCTGGTAAGAGTTTTTTCATTATACCTGCTTCTTGAATTCTATATCCATTTTCGTAAATTTCTTCCATTGCAGTAATTTCACCTGAAGCAACTTTTTTTCCAAGGTTGGTTTTTGGAATCCAGACTTCTTCTTCTCTTGGTTTTCGTTCTCGTCTTGGACGCTGTTGTCTTCCACCTGGACGTGGGGGTCCACCTGGACGTTGTTGTCGTTGTGGTGTTTGGCTCATGCAGATTTTACCTCACTATCAATAGTCGATTTTACTTTATCTACATCATTTTTTACTTTCAAATGTTGGCCTTTGATTCTATCTTCTACAGGAAATGCTTCTGGAGATGCAGGTATTTTCATACCAGCATCTAGTACACCCTTAAGTGCAGCAGCCATTCTTTGTGTATACTTGTCAGTACCACGATATAGAATGGCATCTTTGCCTCCTTTTAGTAAGGCTTTTTTTCCAGCAAAGTAACCTGTAAGATAAGCTGCTGGAATACTTTTTCGTGAGCCATTCCAGCCTTTTTTAATTAAAAATCGAGAGTGAGCTGACGCAATTACTTTATCTCCTAATAGTTCAGGTTTGTGTAATTGGACTAGAATATTTTCATTTGAAATTTTAACAGTAACAAAATCTCTTTTACTTTTAAGTAAAGCTGTCCTTCGTCGATAATTAGTTTTCTCATTTCGTAATCTATGCAATATTTTTGAATAGGCCATCTATAGGCAGAAAATTTGAAATTGCTCTTATAAACGTTAGATACCTAATAGCGATATCATAATAGCTTTTTGAGAATGTAATCTATTTTCTGCTTGGTCCCACACCACAGATTGTGGACCGTCAATTACAGAACCTGTGACTTCGTGTCCTCTTTTAGCAGGAAGGCAGTGCATAAAAATTGCATTTGATTTTGCTTTTTTCATTAATGATGGATTAACCTGGAATTTTGGTAGAAACTTTTTTTCTCTTTTTGTATCGTTGTTATGAATTGATGTAAAGGTATCAGTCATTACAACGTCTGCATTTTTTATTGCAGTTTCAGGATTGTTGTTAGTTTCAATTTCAATATTTACTTTAGATTTTTTAATTACTTGACTATCTGGTTCAAATCCTTTTGGAGTTGCAATTGACATATTGATTCCAGATTTTGAACATCCGTATATGAGAGAATTACAAACGTTGTTGCCATCTCCAATCCATGCAATTTTTAATCCTGCTAGTTTTTTCTTTTTTTCTTTTATGGTCATAAGGTCTGCTAGAATTTGGCATGGATGAAATGAATCAGATAGTCCGTTAATCACAGGTACAGTTGAATTTTTTGATAGAATTTCAATCATTTTGTGGTCATAAACTCGTGCCATAATGATGTCTGTATAACGTGATAATGTACGTGCAGTATCTTCAATTGATTCACCACGAGATAATTGAATCTCATTTGAGGATAAATTCAAAGCATGCCCACCTAATTGGAACATGCCAGTTTCAAAACTTACTCGTGTCCGAGTTGAAGGTTTTTGAAAAATCATTACCAAAGTCTTATTTTTTAAAAGTGGTTTTGTCTTACTAGTTTTTAGTTCCTTTTTTAATTTGATTCCATAATCTATAATTTGTGAAAGTTCTTTAGCATTTAGTTCGTCTAGAGTGAGTAAGTCTTTTGTTTTTAATTTCATTTCTTAAACCTACCAAATACTGAGTGTTTCTTTTTAGGTTTTTCTGAATCATCATTCATTTTTTGTGTATCTGCCTCTTTAGAATCATCATAAGTTTTTGGCCTACCATTTGAAATCCATTTCTTTATTTTAACAGATAGTTCTTGGGCCTGTTGATCATTTTCTGGCTGTGCAGCATCAAACAAGTCTACATAACGATTAATGTCTTTTGTGTCTAGACCTTCAAAAGGATCAGAGTCATTTGATGATTTTATTTTATCATGTTTTTCTGTGATTTGCGACTCTTTTTGAGACTCTACAATTACTTGTGATTCAGGTATAGATTCTTCCATTTGGTTTGATTCTATTTTAGAACTTGGTTCATCTACATTGTCTGTAATAGAAATTTCACTTTGATCATATTTTCCAAACACAGCTTCAAGAAACAATTCTTTATCAAAAGTTTTAAGATCTTTATACTCCTGTCCAATCCCCACATAAAGAATCGGTGTTGAAGTAATTTTAACAATTGACAGAGCAGCCCCTCCACGTGCATCTGCATCACCTTTTGTTAAGATGGCTGCATCAAATTTTGTGTGTTCATGAAATTCTCTGGCTTGATTAACTGTATCATTTCCTGCTAAAGAATCTCCAACAAAAATTTTAAAATCTGGCTTTACAACATTTATAATTTTAGCAATTTGATCCATTAAATTTTTACTAGTCTGCATTCTTCCAGCAGTATCAACTAGAACACAATCTATATTGTGTGATTTTGCATATAGTACTGCATCCCTTGCAACTGCAGCAGGATCTGAACCATAGTTTTGTGCAACTATCTTTAGATTTAGTCTGTTTGAATGTTCTTTGAGTTGCTCAATAGCACCTGCTCTAAATGTATCAGCGGCTGCAATGACAATTGAAAATTTGGATTTCTGTAATAGATAAGCAAGTTTTGCTAATGTGGTTGTTTTTCCTGTCCCATTAATTCCCACAAATAAAATAATGTAAGGTTGACCTGAATCTTTTTTTAAAGTAATTTTTGAAAAAAGGTCAATTTCTCCAGCAGAATCAAATAAGCTAGAAATAGTTTGAATCAGACTAGATTTTACAAATTTTTCTATTTCTTTTTTATTTACCTTTGTTCCAATCAATTTATTCTTTAGATCAGATTTTATTGAATCTATGACTTCTATGGCTACATCAGATTCCAATAATGAGATTTCCAACTGGATTAATATTTCATCAATATCTTTTTCCCGAAGTTCCCTTTCACCTAAACTTTTAGCTGCGCTTGAAAAAGCATCACGTAAATTTTCAAACATCCTGTTTACCTTTATTGTTTTTTATTTTGTGATATTTGAATAAGGCGATTCATTTCATGTTTTCCTTGTTCTAAATTTGCCATAACTTGCTGCTTTTGTGCAGTAGTATCTCTTAATGCTACTTCCATTTCTTTAATTCTGGCTTCGATAAAATTAATTGTTGAATTTTTATCTTTTTCTATGGCGGCTCCAGCACCCAAATTTAAAATAAATTTATCATTTGATGAAATGTTTGCTTTAACAAATGAACCCATACCAAGTGGAACTAGTGTAGATGGTTCTGGTTTTTCACTAATAGATTTTATTGATTCTATTGCAGAGGAGGCTTCTCCGATAATTCTAATAATAGATTCTTCTTTTTGTGATAAATCACCAAAATAATTTTCTAGCATTTGCATTTGATGCATTAATTGTTGAGCTTGCTCTTCACTCATTTACCCCAAAACCTTTCCAGATGGCTATAAATGCATTCATATAAAAAATTAATGTAAAATTAAATTCAATAAAAAAAATAAAATAAAAATGGATGATTATTTTGCTTTAGAAAATCTGTTTTCTACTTCGTCCCAATTGATAACATTCCACCAAGCGGCAATGTAGTCAGGTCGTTTGTTTTGGTATTTTAGATAGTATGCATGTTCCCATACATCTAATCCTAAAAGTGGGACTAGTTTTTCAGTAACTGGACTTGTTTGGTTTGGCATCGCTTTGTATTCGACTTTTTTTGATTTTTTATTATATACAAGCCATCCCCAACCGCTTCCTTGAATTGTTGCTGTATTTTTTGAGAATTGTTCTTTAAAGTCGGAGAAGTTTCCAAACGATTTGTTAATTGCGTCAGCGACTGCACCTCCAGGTGTTCCACCACCATTTGGTTTCATGCTGTTCCAAAATAACTTGTGGTTATCGTATCCACCACCATGGAAATTTACTGCTCCTCGTACATTTTCAGGAACTTTCTTGAGATTTTCTAGAATTTCCAAAAGATCCTTATTTTGCAGATCTGGTTTAACTTTTTCCAAGGCATCATTTAGTCCGTTCGTATATGCTTGGTGATGTTTTGAGTGATGTATTTCCATCGTTTTTGCATCAATGTGTGGTTCTAAAGCATCGTATGCATAAGGTAATTTTGGTAGTTCATATTTTGTCATAGTCATCTATCTAGAGTAAGATAATTTATGGGTTTAGTAAGGAATGTATTTTTTAGACATCAAATCAAGTGAAAAATGATGATACATTCAAACAAAATTATTTTCATAGTAGCATTTCTAATATTTACAGTAATCAGTGTTCAGTTTTTGAAAGAAGATAAAAATTTTGAAATTTTCTTAGATAAGAGTGGACCCTACATTGGTACAACTTATACAAAGGAATTAGGTTTTGATGGAACCGGAATTATAATTGCAGTAATAGATACTGGGGTTGACTATAATCATCCTGATCTTTTTGGTTTTGGCAAAGATGGTAAAGTAATAGGTGGTTATGATTTTGTAGACAATGACAATTCACCAATGGATACAAATGGGCATGGAACAGAGGTTGCAGGAATTATAGCAGCTGATGGACAATTACAAGGAATTGCACCAAAATCAAAAATTTTAGCATATAGGGTTTCAGAGAATGGTGAATCTGTTTCATCAGATTTAATTATTAAAGCAATAGAGCAGGCAATTTTGGATAAAGCAGATGTCATTAACATTAGTCTAGGTGTGAATATTACAAACAAAAAAATCGATAATACTGTAAACAAAGCAATAGAAAATGGAATCGTTGTAGTAGTAGCTGCAGGAAATAATGGTCCTGACTTGGGAACAATTGGAAGTCCTGGAATTAATCCTAATGCTATTACTGTTGGTGCTACTTACAACAATATTACTGCAAGTTTAGTCTCAACTTTGGAAGTTGAAGGAAAAAATTATCAAGTATTACCAATGGTAGGAACTAGTCCATTAGACCAACCAATCACTGCAGAAATTCATTTTGGCCAATTTGGCAGAGAAAGGGATCTTAAAGACTTGGAAATAAGAGATTCTATTTTACTTGTAGAGCGTGGAAGTGATATAGAAGATGAAATTGTGTATTTTTCGGATAAAGAAAGTAATGCTGCAAAGTTTGGAGCTAAGGCCATCATAGTTTACAATAAAGAACGGGGATTATTTTTTGGCGAGTTAACCCATGAGTTTGCAGGTCCGGATTATCAACCAACAATTCCTGCGTTATCAATGTCACGAGAAGATGGTTTGATATTAAAAGAACTTGTTCAAAACAAAACATCTGGAATTTTAAATATATTTTATCATCCAGATTTTGTTGCATATTTTAGCTCTAGAGGGCCTGTTTCACCTTTCTACATTAAACCTGATCTTGTTGCACCTGGTGCTTTTGTTAACACTACACTGCCTGATGGAAAATATAATTTTACCAGCGGAACAAGTTTTGCTGCACCACATGTATCAGGGGCTGCAGCACTCTTGTTACAAAAACAAAATGATTTGCAACCAATTGAAGTAAAATCTCTTTTGGTAACTACTAGTAATTCAATTTCAGATGCATATGGAAATCAATTTCCAGTAGAAATTGCTGGCTCTGGTCGTCTTAATTTGACCCAAGCTTTTGATGCTAATCTAATTATCAATCCAACCAATTTGGTTTTTAATTTATCACCTGAAAAAAATATCCAAAGTCAATTCTTACAAATAAAAAGTATTGATGGAGATTATGAAAATATCAAAGTTAGTTTTATTGGAAATGACTATGTTGATCTTGATTACAAGTTAGAAAATAATAGTCTAAACATCATAGCCTCAATAAATAATGAAATTTTTGGCGAAGTACAAGACAAAGTGTTCATTGAGCAAAAAGGAGTAGTCTATAACATTCCAATTGTATCTCATATAACTAATGCAACAATAGATGTAGTTGAGAAAAATGGAAAAATGAATTTTAAAATTTTAGCTCCTGAAAATTGGTCTTATGCAAAAATTTCAGTTATTGATAAAGATAATTCTGTAATAGATACAACTTCTGCTACACCAACTAAAGATGCATCAATAACAGTCTATAATCCTGGAGTATATTGGATCGAATCAAAAATAATGATAGATGGAAAAACACTCGATGTTGATACCATAGTTGAAGTAAAATCAGCTACTGAAACTAAAGGGTTAGAACTTTTTCATCTAATAAAAATTCCTGATAAACCAATTTTAATCATTTTTTCTATTGTAATCATTATTGCTTTGGTAGGATTAAAAATTAGAAAATAATTTTATTTATGGCAGTTTTGGTCCTGCGTTACGAATTTCCTGAGGGGCGTTTTTGAATTTGTTAAAATTTTCTACAAACATTTGGGCAAGTTTCCTTGCTGACAAATCATAAGAGTCCTTATCAATCCAAGTATATTTTGGGTCTAATATTTCAGAAGGAACATTTGGGCATTCTGTTGGAATGTCTAAATTGAGTAAATCATCATGTCTAAACTTGACAATATCAAGTGCTCCAGTTAGTGCTGCTGTTACCATCGCTCTACTATATTGAATTTTAATCCTATTTCCAGAACCATAGGCCCCACCTGACCATCCAGTATTTATCAAATAGACAATTGTGTTATGTTTTTTTATTTTTTCTCCAAGCATTTTTGCATAAACAGAAGCTGGTCGTGGCATAAATGGTGCTGCAAAACATTCTGAGAAAACTGCTTTTGGTTCTTTGATTCCTCTTTCTGTTCCTGCAAGTTTACTTGTGTATCCAGACATAAAATGAAACATTGCCCCTTCTTTTGTCAATTTTGATATTGGTGGCAACACACCCATAGCATCTGCAGTTAGAAAAATTACCACCTTGGGATGTCCACCGATGCTTGGGATGATAGAACCTGGGATGTAGTCTAGCGGATAAGCTGCTCTAGTATTTTCAGTTAGGCTACTGTCATCAAAATTTGGTTTCAAAGTATGATTATCAATTACCACATTTTCTAGAACTGCGCCTGATTTTATGGCATTCCAGATTTGGGGTTCGGATTCATAATTGAGATTGATACATTTTGCATAACATCCTCCTTCAAAATTGAAAACTCCTTTATCTGACCAGCCATGTTCATCGTCACCAATAAGCATCCTATTTGGATCAGCAGAAAGACTTGTCTTGCCTGTACCTGATAAGCCAAAGAATAACGAAGTATCACCATCTTTTCCAATATTTGCAGAACAGTGCATTGGAAAGACTCCACGTGAGGGAAGTATGTAATTCATAACAGAAAACATTGATTTTTTTATCTCACCTGCATAGCTTGTACCGCCAATCAGAACTAATTTTTTTGATAAATTAATTATAATAAACACATTTGAACTTGTACCATCTACTTCTGGAATTGATTCAAAATCATTGATACACATTAATGTGAATTCAGGTTCATGGGATTCTAATTCTGCAGCAGATGGTCTTACAAATAACTGTCTTGCAAAAAGATTTTGCCACGCATGTTCAGTTATTACTCGTATTGCCAATCTGTTGTCTAAATCTGCACCTACAAACCCATCAAAAACAAAAAGTTCTTTTCCGTTGACAAAATCTTTCATTTTTTCAAAAATTTTATCAAATTTACCTGTAGGGAATTGATGGTTTACTTTTCCCCAATCAACTTGTTCATGTGTTTCATCATCAAATACTATGAATCTATCTTCAGGAGATCTTCCAGTATATTTTCCTGTCTTTACAGATAAAGATCCAGTTGATGTAAGAATGCCCTCATTTTTCTGGACGGCGGTTTCTACTAATTTTGCAACTGAAAGATTTCTATGTATAGTAGACTGGGTAATACCAAAGTCTTCAAGCTGTCTTGTGAATTTACTTGTAATGGTAGATTTTGGGTTTTCAGTCATTTTAGCCTTCTAATATTGCTGTGCAACAAACAAATACTAAATAAATCATAAGGAATTACATGGATTAAATTTCCTTATAATCGCTCTTAAAATTGAATTAGAGTTTACGTGCAGGAACCTATTTATTTAAAAATTCTGAATTTAACCTGATGCCCATAAATAAGGATAAACTGGAACTACGAGAAAAAACTGCAAGCAGTAGACCCGAGTTTGCTAGACCAGAAAGTTGGCGATATGTGAGACTTCAAACTAATTGGAGAAAACCAAAAGGTGTTGATAACCATCAGCGAAAACAAAAAAGTCGGGGAAGACCAGGTCTTGTTAAAGTTGGTTTTCGTGGACCAAAAGTTTCACGCGGATTACATCCATCTGGATATACAGATAATTTAATTTTCAATCTAAATGATTTAGAAAAATTTGATCCTAAAGCTGATGGTTTGAGAATAGGTCATAGTGTAGGGGCCAAAAAGAGAAAGGAGATCATGGTAAAAGCTATAGAAAAAAAATTCAAAGTATTTAATGCGAGAGTGTCTGCAAGTGGTAGTAAATCTTAGAGCAAAAAAAAGACTAGTTTCCCGAATTACGGGAGTAGGGATTCACAGAGTTAGATTTGATTCAGATCATCTTGATGATATTGCCGATGCAATTACAAGAGATAACATCCGAAGCCTAATCACAGCAAATACTATCAAAATTAAACCAATTGTTGGAACATCTAAAGGAAGAGCACGGTTTAAGAAAAGTCAGAGAAAGAAGAGAGGTCCAAAACCAGGCTCAAAGAAAGGAACTAGAGGAGCACGTATGGGAAGAAAAGAGCTTCACATTATCAAAGTTCGTGCATTACGTTATAGATTAAAGGTTGAAAAAGATAGGAAAGATATTACAAATAAGGAGTTTTGGGAACTTTACAAAAAGATAGGAGGAAATACTGTAAGAAACGCTGCACACCTCAGAACTTTACTTGAAGAAATTAAAGCTAAACGTCCAACCTAGAATTGATAGAATCTTTTATTCCATTCTAAAATTTTCCCGTCTTGAATTTTTATTCCTTCTTTTTTTAGCATATTTGTTTTAACTTTTTCCCCATATGCATAACCACCTATTTTTCCATCTGATTTAACAACGCGATGACATGGAATTATTACCGGAAATGGATTATTTTTCATAATATTACCAATGGCTCGTTGACCATTTTTTAAACCCACTGCTTTTGCTAATTCTGAATATGTTGTAACGTTGCCCACGGGTACTTGGATAAGTTTTTTGTATACTAGTTTAGAAATATTCAAAGTTTGATAACCTCAAGATCAGTATTATTTAGCAAATCTAAAACTTTTTGTTTATTTTGTCCTAGTCCTCCCCAATCTAGTAATGCAGTTTTTGCCATATTGTTTCGATCTATTATATGAGAAAAAAGTTCCTCGTCAAGAAAGTCTAAAGCATGTTTTGGCATTACAGTACCTAAAGCAAATTTGCCCTCTAGGAGTTCCTTTGTGAATTTATCTGGATAATGGGTTCCACCAAAACATATAGCTACAGGATTTGATTTTTGTTCACTTTTCATTATATCGACTACGATTTTTGCAACAGAATTACAAAGGAAAGTATCATTCCATTGTTTTTCAGTTGTTCCAATTTCAATGAATATAGATGGTTTATTCAAATTAGTTGGCCCATGATGAGTTGCTTCAATTGTAATTTGAAATTCTGAAAAATTATTTCTATTTTGCCATAGCTTTTGTAAATAAGATTTTTGAATGTGTGGATGTGGAATTGCTACCTGTCTATTATTTCCACCAAACTTTGCTTCAGAAAAATTACCAGTACTGTGACAAGTAAGAGCTAAAACTCCAGACTCTGCTGCATGTTTAGACAAAAAAACAAATCCATCATATGAAAATTTTTCTTCAAGCCAATCTGCTGAAATTGCAGGAGTTGGGATTGTAAGAAGATCAAAATATTTACCACGATAAATTTCTCCATCATTGTTCATTTCTTGCGATATGAATTTGGCCATATTATGACCTGCTGGGTCATCCCGGTACGCAACTAGTAATTGCATTAGATAAAAGATATAAGTACACTTTATTAATCACAGGCATTGAACCCGAGAAATACCATACGAAATATGGTAAATACAATGAAACTTGCCAAAAAATCCGATAAAGATGACTATATGCAACATCTAAGATTGGTTTTGTTAGGAGTACTTTCAATTGGCTCTATTGGATTTGTTATTCAATTCGTATTTTCTGTAGCAACATTTGGACGTTAGATAAAATTGGCAGAAGAAACGCACAAGCTAGTAGATACAGATGTTCAAACCCCTAGTGACAGTCAACCTACAACAGATTCAGGAACAGAGATGAAATCTCATTTTTTTGCAATTAGGACAACAGGCGGTCAAGAAAAAATTGTGCTAAACCTCTTACAAAATAGAGTCAATACAAAAAAAATCAATATTCAATCAGTATTGTTAATTGATAACTTGAAAGGATATGTAGTTCTTGAAGCAATTGATGCAAATGAGGCCTTTAATGCAATTCAAGGAGTAAGACACATTCGAGGACAATTAAGAGGCGAATTAGAATTCAAAGATATTGAAGGATATTTGATCAAAAAATCTACGGTTTCAGAACTTGCTGTAGATAAGGTAGTAGAGATTATTGGTGGTCCATTCAAAGGAATGAAGGCTACTGTTACAAGAGTAGATCATGATAAAGAGGAAGCTACAGTAATTTTGTTAGATGCACCATATCAGCTACCAGTTACAGTAGATGCAAACTATTTGAAACTAAGTGCGTAGTAGCAAGGATTAAATTTTCACTATAAAGGGTATTGATATGGCAGAACAGAAAATTTCAGCATTAGTAACTGGAGGAGGAGCATCTGCAGGTCCACCACTTGGTCCATCTTTAGGTCCAATGGGAGTTAACATTATGGAAGTAATTAATGCCATAAATGAAAAGACAAAAGATTTTGAGGGAATGAAGGTTCCCATAATAGTTACTGTTGATTCTGATACCAAAAAATGGGGAATTGAAATAGGAATTCCATCAGCAGCTGCATTAATTCTAAAAGAGGCTGGAATTCAGAAAGGTTCTGGGACGTCAGGAGCTGAATGGGTTGGAGATATTAAGGTGGATGGAATTGTTAAAGTAGCCAAGACAAAATTAGAAAAATCCTATGCTAACTCTTTAAAATCTGCAGCAAAAGAGATAGTTGGAACATGTCTATGTTTAGGTGTTAAGATAGAGGGAAAAACACCCAAAGAGTTTACTGCAGAAATTAATGCAGGTAAATGGGACGAAAAATTAAAGTAAATTATTTCTATGTAAGATAAACTGGATCTTTGTCGGTTTTTTGTAATTCAACAAATGTTTCAGTGTTTTGAACGCCATTAATTTTACCTATTTTTTCAATAACAATCGTGTGTAATGATTCTAGATTTTTGGCATAAACTCTTACCATCATGTCAAATCTTCCAGTAACTTCTGAAATTGAAGCTATTTCTGCTGTTTCCATCAAAGATTTATGAATTTGATCTTTTAATTTAGGATCACGATTAATTCCAACAGAAGCCTTTACTTGTATACCTAAAAGAGAATCATCAATAATTACAGTGAATTTTTTTATGAGTTTCTTTTTAACCAGTCTTTTAATTCTGCTATAAAGAACTGATGCATTAATGTCTAGTTTTTTTGAGAGGTTTGGGACAGAGATGCTTGCATCCTTGGTCAATTCAAAAACGATTTTCATATCTAAATCATCATAACGGTGCAATGCTTAGGATTTTTTTTTAATAAGGTAATAAATGTAAGTTTTGTATCTATTATTTCTTAATTTTTTAGTTTATTATTAGAAAAGAGGAAATTTTTCTAAAACTTTTGATTTTTGCCTATATCATATCCCTAAACGATTTTAAGTAGGATTTCCAGAAAATTTGCGTAATGATTACAGAAGCACAGCTATTAGAAATGATAAAGGAATCAAAGTCTGCCGATAAGGACCGTAAATTTACCCAGTCAGTAGAATTGATTGTAGTTTTCAAAGATATTGATGTAAAAAAAGGATTTTCTCTTAACGAAACAGTTCAGCTACCAAAAACAAATTCCCCAGCTGCTGTATGTGTAATGGCCTCTGGAGACATGGGATTAAAGGCAAAAAGTGCAAAGGCTGACAGAGTAATAGACACTGAGGAATTAAATCGATTAGCAGCCAACAAAAGAGAGTCGAGAAAAATGATTAATAGTTTTGATTTCTTTTTGGCTGACACTAAACTGATGCCAATAGTTGGTAAAGTGTTAGGTCAAATTCTAGGTCCAAGAGGAAAGATGCCAATACCAGTTCCTTTTGATGCTCCAATAGATTCTTTTCTTGCTAGATTCAAATCATCAGTCAGAGTTAAAGTTAAAAATTCATTATCAATGTCTTGTAAAATTGGAGATGAAAAAATGGAGGATTCTGATTTGGTATTAAATGCACATGCTGTAATAAATGCAGTTGAAAAAAAATTACCCAACGGTGATAAAAACATCAGAAAAGTTATGGTAAAGACTTCAATGGGTAAGGTAATCAAACAACCACAACTGGTGAAAAAGTAGAATGCATGAAAACAGAGTTACTTATCCTAAGAGAAAAACACAATTGTATCAAGTTCTTCAAGAAATGCCAAAAAAATATGAGGTAATAGCACTTGTCCGAATGGAAAAAGTAAGATCATCGCAGCTCTTACCCCTTAGAAAAAAATTCAAAGGCGAAGTTGAAATTATGAGTATTAAAGACAAAGTTGCACAAAAGGCATTTGAAACTCTAGATATTCCAGGAATAAAAGATATTATTAAGGAACTTACTGGCCAATGCCTTTTCATGTTTACAAACATGTCGCCTTTCAAGCTAAATGTGTTACTTGGCAAAAATAAAATAATGTTACTTGGACGAGCAGGAGATATTGCAAGTAAGGATGTCGTTATTCCTGCAAAAAATACAGGTGTAGCACCAGGCCCTATTCTTACTGATTTTAAGGAAGCTGGAGTTCCTACAAAAATTGATCAAGGAACAATTTGGATTACTAAAGATACAACCCCAGTAACAAAAGGCGGGGTTATTTCTGCAAAGTTGGCTATACTTTTAGGAAAACTTGACATAAAGGCAGTTGAAGCAGGAATCTCTCTCGGGGCAGCTCTTGAAAAAGGAATTCATTATTCAAAAGAAAATCTAGTAATCGATGTTGAGAAATTTAGAAATGATCTTATCCAAGCTCATCAACAGGCTATGGCATTATCTATAGAGGCAGCATATGTAACTAAAGACAATGTAGAACAGATTCTAGCAAAGGCAGCACATGCTGCTCGCTCTGTATCTGTAGAGGCAGGATTTCTTACTCCAGAAACTAAAGAACAGATTTTACAAAAGGGACATTCTCAAGCAAAGAGTTTGTCTGAAAAAGCTAAAGACTACAAACCAGAATAAAATAGTTAGAGATTTCCTTTAACTTTAGGTAAATTCCAATTATATTTCATTGCAACTAGACGCAGACCGGTAGTAAGGATTATTCCAATTATTGTTGCTAAATATAATTCGCCCCCAATTGCAAGCATGAAATAAAAAACCACAATACCTGCAAAACTAGCCGATGCATAAAGTTCCTTTACAAAAACTATAGGAATTTCGTTAACAAAAACATCGCGAAGAATTCCCCCTCCAATAGCAGTAAGCATTCCTGCTAAAACCATTGCAAGGAAGTTTAATCCAAAAATGTTAAAGGCAAAAGTAGCACCAATTATTGTAAAGACGCCTAGACCAATAGCATCAAATTTTAAAAAAACATTCCAATGTTTTTTAAGTCTAGAATAAAGAAAAAATAATACTATTCCAGTAGCCACTGTAATTATCAAATAAGTTGGATCCAAGAGAGAAGTTGGAGGAGATTTTCCTAATACAATATCACGAATTGTTCCTCCAGCCACTCCGGTAATAGCTGCTAAAATTATAATTCCTACAATATCAGATTTGTGCTCTATTGCTTTGAATGCGCCAGTTACAGCAAATGCCATTGTTCCAAAAAGATCTAGAATGTAGATGAATGCATCTGCAGGGATAGAAAGATCTACCAAACTATGTTTTTGTCATATTAACTTGTAATTAATGTTAGGGATTATTTTTTTAATAATTTAAAATTAAAGAATCTAACCGAATAAAGCGGAAAGGCCTTCCATTGCTGCCTCTTCAGATTTTCCAGCTGCTTCTTTATCTTCTTTCTTATCTGCTTTCTTTGCATCTCCACCGGCTGCTGCAGGAGCTGCTGCTGCTGCGACTGCAATTGGTGCTGCTTTTATTGCTTCTTCAATGTTTACGTCAGCTAACGATGCTACAAGTGCTTTAACTTGGGCTGGGTTAACTTCTGCCCCAGAGGCTTTTACCAAATTAGAAATATTATCTTCATTGATATCTTTTTTTAGTTTATGTAACATCAATGCAGCGTAAACGTATTCCATGGTCGAGATTTCCTTGGGCATAATATAAAACTATGGAGGAATTTAGGCTAGAAATTTTTGCCGATTTTTAATTTAGTATCTTAAGGCTTCGGCATATAGAATACAAGTTTCGTCTCAAATTTTTATCATATAGGGACTCCATTTTATGTTTGAGAGTCCTTTTAGCTTGATCTTTTTCAGTTCCTGGAGGAAGTGAAAGAACATTATTTAGTAAATCTGGAAGTGATTCACGAACCCAACCATCTAAAATATTATATGCTTTTAGCGGAAGTTCTACAATTCTGTCTGAATTCAAATCTAATACATCTGTAAAATTTTCATGTTCGATTCTATAGATCAGGCTATGTATACAGTTCTCAGGAGTAGGGTTTACAAGAATTTCTGTAGAACGGGTACCAGCTTTTCCCTGTTCAACTTTATTTTTTAAGCCGACTGGATTAATTATTAATCCATTTATTCCAATTTTTGATTCATTTACTCCTGTAATTGTACCAAAAATAAAATTCCTATATTCACCATCTTGTTTTGACGAAAAAACGTGGTCTCCTTCCTTTAGCCCTTTTTTCTTTCCAAACACAAAATGAAATAGTCTGAAGTGTATTTAATTTATGGTAATCAAGGGCCTAGAAATTTATCAGAAACAAACCCCATCTACTGACCTTATCTAGTTTACTGATAAAGCATAGTTTCTTTGTTTCAAAAGGATGTTTTTCTGGATGATCGAATCTCAAAGTTTTTTAATAGATTAAATAACATTTGAAATCTGAGGATATGATGGCTAGCTGGAACAAATTAGAGCAAAGTAGCTTCTTCATCGTAGTTCTTCTTTTGACTATATCGTTTTCTAATCAAGCCTTTGGAGGAGAAAACACTACAGAAAACAATCCTCCACTAGACACAGACGGTGACGGAATTGCAGACAGTACTGATCAATGTATCAATGAAGCAGAAACGATAAACGGTTACCAGGATGAGGATGGATGTCCGGACGTTGTACCTGACGCAGATGGCGATGGAATAGCGGACAGTGTTGACCAATGTATCAATCAAGCAGAAACTATGAATGGATTTGAAGATTCTGATGGATGTCCGGATGTTGTACCAGTTGTAGATACAGATAATGATGGAATACCCAATAATGATGATCAGTGTCCCACTCAAGCAGAAACTGTAAATGGGTTTGAAGATCTTGATGGATGTCCGGATGTGATTCCACTCAAAGACACAGATGGTGATGGCATTGCAGATTCATTAGACAAATGTCCAACACAAATGGAGACAGTAAATGGTTTTGAAGATCTTGATGGATGTCCGGATGTAGCTCCTATTGGGGATTTGGATAAAGATGGAATTGCAGACTCTATAGACAAGTGTCCCACTCAGCCAGAGACTGTTAATGGATTTGAGGACACTGATGGATGTCCGGATTTGGTAACTGTAAAAGACTCTGATGGTGACGGAATAATAAATAATGAAGACCAATGTCCCAGAGAAGCTGAAACATTTAATGGATTCCAAGACACAGACGGATGCCCAGATGTTTTGCCTGATAATGACAAAGATGATGATAACATAATTGATTCAATTGACAAGTGTCCATTACAACCAGAAACGTTTAATGGATTTGAAGACTCTGATGGATGTCCAGATATTGTTCCAATTAATGTTAACAAAGGGAATACTGCCACTAATGATGCCTTAAACATACTACCATGGATAGCTGTAATGGCCGCGGGAATTAGTGCAGCAGGTGGCATTACGGCTGCAAAAATAAGAAAACATTAGAATAGTTTTGAAATAAACTAAAAATACTTAGATTTTTGGAAATCCTAGTGCTTTGTATTTTCCAGTCATGAAAACTATTCCTGCAATAGACATTACAAGAATTAATGCTGCAATTGTTCCAAACTCTGGAATTACAGAGGTGCCAAGGACTTCAATTTTTTCAGTTCCAGCAGGGAACATTACTGTAACTTCATTACCTGAAATTGTTACATCATCCCATTCCTGGCCATCAACTAAAACCATTGATATTTCTTTTATGATATTTGAAGAGGGGTTTATGGTAAGGGTTCCATCATTAGAATTGCTTAGTTTTATTACAATTGCTTTTGAATTTGTATCAATAGTTGAACTTGATACAGTAGCACCATTAATGGTAAATGGTATACAATTACCCAAGGCACTTAGTTCACTTGCAGTACATGTTGAACTAGTAGAACTTCCACTAGGAGGAACTGAGCCTACTGGGAAGACCTCAAACTGAAATTGTACAGGTACTTCTAAATCTGGATGGGTTGCTTCAACAGTAAAAGTTCCAGTTGAAAATTGTGGAAGTGTTGGCTGGATAAGATATTTGAAATCACCAGTGCTATCAAATGGAACCTTTGGAGAATTGATTATTTTTCCAGATGGATCAGTAACTGTTAAAGTAATAGGCACATATGGAGTCAATCCACTGGCTTTGCCAATAATTATCATAGAACTTTTAGGGTCTATTGTTGTGGTGTATGACTTTATTTCAATTGTTCCTGCTGCAAACGCATTCATAG
>JAQBHA010000011.1:0-21482 GCA_032128215.1 Nitrososphaerota archaeon
ATGTCAAAAAAGGATTTGAAATAACACTGGAAAAAAGTAATTTATATTTGCAAGATGCTCGTCTTGCTCTCGAGTTACTTCCTGATGCATTTTCTCATAAAGAATTTTTAGAATTTTTATTCTTGACAGTAGAACATTATAATCAATTTTGGTACAACAAATTACAAAAAGCAAACAAATGGTCAGAATTTGAATCAAAACTTCCAAAGTGATAAGTTTGATGTGGTCAGAAAAACATAGACCCCAAACCATAATTGATTTGATGGGAAATGAGGATACTCGTACCTTATTTGTAGAATGGTTTGGAAAGTGGAAAAAAGGTACTAAACCACTATTGCTTGTTGGACCACCTGGAATTGGAAAAACTACCCTTGCAAATCTTGCTGCCAAGCAATTTGGTTATGATATGATCAGTCTTAACGCAAGTGACGTTAGAAATAAAAATCGTATAGAAGAAATTCTTAGTCCAATTCTTGGAAATACCAGTATACTTGGCAGTCCAATGATTTTTGTAGACGAAGTAGATGGAATTTATGGAAGATCAGATTACGGAGGAGCTGAGGCCCTAATTAAAATTCTAAAAGAGCCCACTGTTCCAATAATTCTAGCAGCAAATTCTGATCTTTCACCGAAAATGAAAAGTATTAAAAAAGTTGTTAAGACGATTTATCTACGTCCTTTACCTCCTAGACTATTACAATTATTTCTAAAAAAAATTCTAAAAAAAGAAAATGCAAACCTCAGCCCAGGTTCTTTAATTAAAATTATTAGTGAATCTAGAGGTGATCTAAGATCAATGATAAACTCCGCACAAGCTATTGTAACTGGATTTGAACCTGCTACTGAAAAGTCTTTTGAAAGTTTAGATATTGAATCTGGAGTAAATGCATTTTTCAAGGCAAATTCAATTGATGAAGCTAGAGGAGTCCTTTATTCACTTCGCATAGATCCTCGTGAAAAGATTAATGCATTTTATTCCAGTGTAATTACAAGTAGCATTTCAATATGTGATCTAGATAAGATGTTACAAGTCCTTTCTGAAGCAGATATGTTGTTTGGCAAGATTATGAGAACGCAACAATGGAGATTGTTGCGATATCTTGATGAAATCTTGATTGGACTATATCAGAAAGATTCCTCAGTAAGGTATTCACAATATAATTTATCATGGCCTCTTCTCAATCGACTTCGTTGGGATGGTAAAAGCATCAAGGAATTAGCTTCAATTCTTGGTAAAAAAATGCATATATCAAGAAGTACTTTTGGTACTCTATATTTTCCCTACATGCTATTTTGTATAAAGAATAAAAAAATGAAGTTAGACTTGGAAGAAAACTTTAGCGATATAATAGAAAAGGAGATAGAAAAGTTAACATGAGCTGGCGAAAAATCTCAATGAAATTTCCTGGAACTTGCATTGTATGCAATAACAAAATTGAAGCCAATGAGATGGGACTTTGGGCTCAAGGATTGGGAGTAAAACATGAAAAATGTGCTGAAATAAAAGAACTCAAGTGTATTGTTTGTGGGGCATCAGCAGGATGTTCTAAATGTGAATATAATGATAATTGTAATCTTGAGAAAGTTTCTCAGTTGTGTATATGTAAAAAATGCAGTGATTCTGAAGATTCTTTTAACTCTTATCAGATTTCTGTAAAAAAGAAATTTCCTCTATTAAATCTTAAAATTGAAACTTAAGGCCAAAAACGGTAGTCTTTGGCGACAGTTTCAATTGTAAATTATTTCTTTTTTGAGTATTTAGATCATACTGATCATTTCTACGTGAATGTTATATGTAAATTTTGTAAATTAAGAATGATGAGCGCATTAGGATGGAAATGTTACCGATGTGATTTAACGTTTAAACAAGAATCCCATGCTCTCATACACAAAGATATCACAAATCACTCTGCACGAAAAATAGAAAGAACAATGTGATCTTTTCATAAAATAACTAATCTCTAGATCGCAATCGTTCCCAAAAAATATGCTAAAACCTTAAAATTTAACATAATTTAGGTAATGATAATGTCCGATGGTAGTCCTAAAGAGGAACCAAAAAAGAAACGTGGAAGGCCAAAGGGGACTATGAACAAAACAAAGGCAGAAACTCATACTATAGAAACTCCTACAGAGCCTTCAAAATCTAAAGCATTAGAAAATGCATTAACTGCGGCAGAAGTAGCGGCTATAGCAGAAACTCAAGCGAAAGAAGCTGCAACCAAATTGGCAGCAGCAAAAGCAGCTGCAGAAGCAGAAGCAGAAAAAGAATATGAAGAATTAGCTGCACAAGTAGTAGTTAAAGTTCCAGGGAATTCATTTACTCATAACCGTGGAGTAGAACAAATTTTTAGAAGAGAATTAGGAGAGCCAGAATTTTGGCTAGATAAACTGGGTCGAGCTCCAAAAAGAACTATCCTTTCACAAGATGAAGAACAAGAGATTTCAAGATTAGTTGAGATTCCAAAAGATCACATTCCTCAATACAACCCAGAACATATTCTCAGTCCAGAATATGGAGGAACTTCAAACTATGAAATTGGAATTAAAACTCAGAAAGAAGAAATACAACTAAGACTTGTACGCTTAAGAAGTGATCCAAACGCCAATGCTCAAGAAATTCATCAAGCAGAAGAAGATCTAAAAACTCTTGATTATCTATATGAGAATTATAATATAGGAATGAATGTTTTTCGTACAGCAAAAGGTGGAAGAGCCAAACTTAGAGAATAATAGTGATATAAAATGGCTGAAAATAATTTTGATATAATTAACGCAAGAGTTACCTTCAAAAATATTCCTATTCATAAGATAGGAAGCTTTTCATTTAAAGATCTAACCACTTCATGTGAAACTTTTAAAAAAATTTCTGATGTTTCAGAATGTATAATAATTCAAAATGCTTTCAGAGTTGAAGTTATTATGGTTGTAAATCATGAAAAAGGAGACATGCCAGATGCAAGACGAAGTGAAGGAAAAAATCTTACTATAAATCAAATTAAAAAAACTTGGGAATCTCTAACAGAACTAGACTCATATGATTTAGATCACTTTGACCAAACTCTTGAAATGTATAGAAATGCCGATGTTTACCTTCATCTTTTAAGACTAGCAACTGGTTTAGATTCCTTAGTTGTAGGAAGGGCAGAAATTCTTGAGGAATTAAAAGAAGCTATTTCCTTTGCTAAACAAGCTAAAACAGCCGATAAAGTATTGGATAAATTGTTTGATAGTTCTATACGAATTGCAACTCGTATTAGGGATTCTACTGGAATAAGTACAGGAACCATATCAATTGGTGATATAGCTGTAAAAACACTAGAAGAAAAAACAGGTTTATCTGGAAAACATGTCCTTCTTATAGGCACAGGTGAGACCGCAGCAATGGCTGCTACATCTCTTAATAAAAAAAATATTCCATTTGATGTTACAAGCTTGACTATTGACAGAGCTACTGGTTTTTCTAAAATATTAGGTGGAAAACCAATAGAATTTGAAGATGTTTTATCCGGATTTGATAAATTTGACATAATCGTTGTTGCAACTACTACGGATTATTTCTTGATAAATTATGATAAATTAAAAATGGTTATGCAGAATAAAAAGAAAGGGACTATGATATTAGATATATCAGATCCTAGAGCAGTTGATGAGAAAGTTTCTTCATTTCCTGGAATGAAATTAATGTTTCGAGATCAAGTTTCTGAGATGTATGAAGACGATGTAAAAGCTAGAAAGGGTAAAGTTCCGGCTGTAGAAGAAATGATTAGTAAAGAAGTTCCTATTCTAGAAGCAACAATGAAACGACTTCCAGCAGAACCTTTAGTTAAGTAACTAAAAATAATTAATTTTATTTCTACAATAAATGATTAACCGTAGGATTCATACTTTACTTCAAAACTTCCATCTTTGCGTTTATCATGTTCTGTGACAAAGCCTCTTGCATTCATAACTTCCATTACTCCATCAATTGTTCCTTGATATCCACAAATGTAGATAATGGTATTATCTTTAGTAAGTTCTTCTCCAACTAATTCCTCTATTGGAGATAATCCACCAGGTTTTGGTTTAAAGAATGATTCGACTCTTCCTGTTTGACCTTTCCAAGATCTGTTAAACCATTCTTTTGGTCTACTAATAGCAGCTCTATATTTGAAATTCCACTTGTCCTTTCCTTTATCAATACTTTCATCGTCTAGTTTTGTGAAAAGTCCTTTGTAACTTAGTTCATCTACATAACTTGCACCATGAAGAATTATGATTTCTCTTTTATCACCTATATCATGTAGATGTTGAGCATAAGCAACAAAGGGAGCAATCCCAGTACCGCCTCCAACACAAATTATTCTTCGTTTATCTGGTTTGCCATTTGGTAATGTATTATTAATTGCTAAAGCATTTCCTGTTGGGTCACTCCAAAATATCTTATCTCCTTCAGTTGCATAGAATAACTGGGTTGTAACACGGCCAGGTAAAGGCTTTCGAACCCATCTAACTACAAATTCAAAATATTTTCTATTTTCAGGGTGAGACGCAATTGAATAAGCACGACGAACCAGTTTAAAATTTTCAGCAGGTATTGGTACGCCAATAGTGAGAAATTGACCTGTCCTATACTCTGGCATAATCCCGTTCTCGGGAACAAATCGAAGTATAACAAGATCTTCTCTAAGAAATTGGGTGTAAGTAACTATTCCTTTGTTATCTAGAACCATCCAAGTATTTTTTTATAACTTTGGATAAATGTATTTCTCTTAAGTTTAAATCCATTAAACTAGAACCGAAAAAGAAGAAAATTCTAATTTTAAGTAAAATCTAAACTTAATATATGTAAAAGCATGTTTTAGATCGCTGGGCATGCATTCTGATAAAATTGAAGAGTTTTTAAAAAAAAATAAGATAGCAGAACAAGCAGGTGGACAAGACAAAATACTAGCTCAGCATGAGAAAGGAAAACTAACTGGAAGAGAAAGAATCGATCTTTTATTAGATGAAGGTAGTTTTGTAGAACTAGACAGACTTACCACGCATCATTATTATGAATATGAAATGCAAAAAAAGAAATTTTTTGGCGATGCAATTATTACAGGCTATGGTAAGATAAACGGACGACAAGTCTTTGTTTTTGCGTACGACTTTACCGTTCTTGGGGGAACGCTTAGTCAAATGGGAGCCAAAAAAATTACTAAACTAATGGATCATGCTTTACGCGTTGGTTGCCCTATTATTGGAATTGCAGATTCAGGAGGTGCAAGAATTCAAGAAGGCATTTTAAGTTTAGATGGGTTTGCAGACATTTTTTATCATAACGAATTAGCATCTGGAGTCGTTCCACAAATTACTGCAAGTATTGGACCATCTGCAGGCGGAGCAGTATACTCTCCAGCAATGACTGATTTTGTAATTATGGTTGATAAAGCGGCTTCAATGTTTGTAACAGGACCAGATGTGGTAAAAACTGTTCTATCAGAAGAAGTTTCAACTGAGGAATTAGGCGGCGCAATGACTCATGCAACAAAGAGTGGGGTTTCTCATTTTGTAGCAAAAAATGAATATGATTGCATGGACTATATCAAAAATCTTCTATCCTATCTTCCCCAAAATAACACACAAGAATCTCCTGTTATTCAAACCGATGATGATCCAAATAGACTGGATCATAATTTGATAAATATAATGCCTGAAAACTCCCTCCAACCTTATGATATGAAAGAAATTATTCATTCAATATTAGATGATAACAAATTCTTTGAAATTCATGAGTTATTTGCACCAAATATCTTAGTTGGATATGGAAGATTAAACGGTAGAACTGTGGGAATTGTTGCAAACCAACCAATTTCATTAGCTGGTGCACTTGATATCGACTCTTCAAATAAAGCTGCACGATTCATTAGATTTTGTGATTGTTATAATATTCCAATTATTACTCTTGTAGATACTCCAGGTTACATGCCAGGTACAAATCAAGAACACAATGGTATAATTCGACATGGTAGCAAACTCTTGTACGCATTTTGTGAAGCAACTGTCCCAAAAATTACTTTAGTAATCGGTAAAGCATATGGTGGGGCCTATATTGCAATGGGAAGCAAAAATTTGAGAACTGATATTAATTATGCATGGCCAACTGCACAAATTGCAGTAATGGGTTCAGAAGCAGCAGTAAAAATTATGAATAGAAAAGACTTGGCAAATGCAAAAGACCCTGAATCTTTAAAGAAACAATTAGTTGACGAATTTACTGAAAAGTTTTCTAATCCCTATGTAGCAGCATCTCACGGTACAGTTGATGCTGTAATAGATCCTGCAGAAACTAGACCCATGCTAATTAAAGGGCTAGAGATGCTTTTGAACAAAAGAGAAAAACAACTTCCTCGCAAACATGGAAATATCAATCTATGAGTAAGATATGATCGAAAAAGTACTCATTGCAAATAGGGGCGAAATTGCTTTACGAGTTATAAAAACTTGTAAAGCATTAGGAATTAAAACAGTTGCAGTATATTCTGATGAGGATTATACATCTCTACATGTAAAACACGCTACAGAAGCTTATCATATTGGTGAGGCTGCACCTGCGAAAAGTTACCTTAATCAAGAAAAGATACTTGATGTGATGTTATCCTCAGGTTCTGACGCAGTTCATCCAGGTTACGGTTTTCTTTCTGAAAACGATGATTTTGTACGACTGTGCGAAAAAAATAAAATTATTTTTATTGGTCCATCTTCAGCTTCAATGGATCTATGTGGGGATAAAATGAAATGCAAAACAGCAATGCTTAAAGCAAAAGTTCCAACTGTTCCAGGAAGTCCAGGTCTAGTAAAAGATGCTGAGGAAGCAGAAAAGATTGCAAATAAAATTGGCTATCCTGTAATGTTAAAATCAGTTTATGGCGGGGGAGGCCGTGGAATTAGAATTGTAAATAATGATCGAGAATTACGTGAAGGCTATGAATCTGTTACAGGAGAGTCAATTTCAGCAGTAGGCAAATCTGCTATTATTGTAGAAAAATTCCTTGAAAAAACAAGGCACATTGAATATCAAATGGCTAGAGATACTCATGGTAACTCTGTTCACATATTTGAAAGAGAATGTTCAATTCAGAGACGTAATCAAAAATTAATTGAACAAACCCCTTCACCAGTTGTTGATGAAGAAACAAGAACTCGAGTGGGAGACTTAGTTTGTAAAGCAGCTGATGCAGTTGACTACACTAATTTGGGAACTGCTGAATTTCTAAGAGCAGATAATGGAGAATTTTACTTTATTGAAATCAATGCTAGATTACAAGTAGAACACCCAATCACAGAATTTGTATCCGGACTGGATTTGGTCAAATTACAAATAGATATAGCAAATGGAGAAGTAATCCCATTCAAACAAAAAGATCTTAAAATGAATGGATTTGCTATTGAATGTAGAATTAATGCAGAAGATACATTTTTAGATTTTGCACCATCAACAGGACCAATACCTGATGTGACAATACCTTCAGGACCTGGTGTACGTTGTGATACGTATCTGTATCCAGGATGTGTTGTTTCCCCATTTTATGATTCTCTCATGGCAAAACTTTGTACATGGGGAAAAACTTTTGAAGAATCTAGACTAAGAATGCTTGGGGCTCTTAATGATTTTTACATTCAGGGTGTAGAAACATCAATCCCTTTGTACAAAACTATTCTAAACACTGATGAATACAAAAATGGAGAACTTTCAACAGATTTTTTGAAACGATATGGAATTATAGATAAATTAACTGCTGACATTAAAAAAGATAAAGAAACAAACAAAGAAGTAGCAATTGCTGCAGCAGTCATTCATTCGGAATATTTCAAAAGTAGGGTAAAAGATACTCCTGAAACTAACATGCACTGGAAAAATCAACTAGGCGTTTCTTAATGGAATACAACATAGAAGACATTGAAGATACTTTTAATGGAGAAATTATACAACAATTAGGAACTCTAGAATATTTAATTAAAATTAATGACAATGAGAGAAATTTAAAAATTCTTACAATGTCGTCAAGAGGCATTGAATTTGTCTTAGATCAAAAATATCACAAAGTAAAGTATCTTGATAATACTACCTCACAAATGAAAATTGTAGTTGATGGAGTGCCTATTACAATAACAAAACATCAAAATCTAAATGAAATTGTTTTTAAAAATTCTGGAGAGTCTAGTACAGGTAATTCTCAATTAAATCTATATAGCCAAATTCCAGGAAAAGTTGTTAAAATTTCAGTATCAGAAGGCTCTGAAGTAAAAAATGGCGATGTAATATGTGTTTTAGAATCAATGAAGATGCAAGTTTCTATAAAATCCCATAAAGATGGTGTAGTTAAAAAAATAAAAATTAAAAATGGCGGTACGGTTGCAAAAAATGATGTTATTGCAGAAATAGAATAATTTATGAAAAATTAATTTCTTTTACTAAGAAAATCTTTAATCTCTTGATAATTTGGTTCAACTAGTGGATTATCTGATACCCACTTGTATGAAATTTTTCCATTTTCATCTAAAATAAAAATTGAACGCTTTGCTGCATCATAATCTTTTACATGTAAAAGATGCGGCATTAATACATCATAATCTCGAATTGTTTTACTTTTATAATCTCCAAGAATTGGAAATTTTAAATTATTTTTTTCTGCAAATGCCTTATTTGCAAACGGTCCATCATTACTTATAGCTATTACTTGTGCACCAAGCTTTGATAGTTCATCCCATGAATCTCGAAACGTACACATCTCAGTTTCACAGACAGGAGAGCTTGCTGCTACAAAAAATGATAAAATAATATTTTTTCCTTTGAATTCATCTAGGGTCCTCATTTTTAATTCAGTATCAACCAATTCAAAGTTTGGAGCTTGATCTCCCACATTCAAAGTCATAAGAATAGTTAGAAATCTTATCATATTAAGAATTTTGTAAAATTTAGTTTAGAAATCCCTTGATCGAAAAAAAAATGTGGATAGCTTTTTATATCTTCAGAAGAGTTTCAAAGCTACTTTGGTAGGCGAAGCGGTAGCTGATTATAGTCATGTATTGATGATGTTTGGCTTTGCAATAGTGGCAACTGCTCCAGCACTGATTATTTCAAGAATGATTTCGCCTCGACGAAGAAGTAATCCAGTAAAATTCCTTCCAATGGAATGTGGCCAAGTCCCATCCGGTGCTGGAAGGACTCATTTTATGATGCAATATTATGCGTTCATTTTGATGTTTGTTGTTTTTGATGTAATGGCAATTTTCTTGTATGCGTGGGGAAGTACTATCCTTAATCTTGAAAAAACTGCCACTCTTCCAATAATTGCATTCTTAGGAATTATGTTTGGAGCTATGGCATATGCACTCTATCAATCAAAGAGGCGAGATATTTGGTAATTCTAATTAAACAAGTTAGATGTAAGATGGAGATGAGAGATTAAATTGCTTAAAGATCTAATAACTCCGCAAACCGCTAATGCCTTTGTAGGTAAGTTAGGAGATATTCTAGTAAAAGCTATTGACAAACCATTAGGCTACGCCATTAATTGGGGTAGGATTTGGTCTCTTTGGCCAGTACATATTGAAACAGCATGTTGTAGCGTAGAATTCGGTGCAGCATCCAGTCCTCGATACGATGTCGAAAGATTTGGTATCATAGAGGCATTTGGTTCACTAAGACAATGTGATCTAGTAGTTGTTCAAGGAACCATCACAAGAAAAATGGCCCCACGACTTCGATTAGTATATGATCAGATGCCAGAACCAAAGTACGTAATTGCTATGGGTGCTTGTGCAATCACTGGAGGATTATACTTTGATTCATACAATGTTCTTCCAGGAATTGATGGAGTGCTTCCAGTTGATGTGTATGTCCCAGGTTGTCCCCCTAGACCTGAAACTCTTATCCAAGGATGTATGCTCCTTCAGGAAAAAATTAAGAGGATGAAGGCTAGGTAAAAAAATGAGTGATTCAGATACTAGTATACAAGAGACTGAAACAAAACCCGTTGTAGAAGAACAACAAGAACTTCCAAAATTTGAAAAAGATCAATCAGAAAAAATTACAGCAAAGTTTAGTACTAAAGCTGAAATTGCTTTTGTAAAACCTGACCGAATTAGAGTTAATGTCAAAAAAGAAGACATACTTGCGATAGCATCATTCATTAGAGACGAGCTTAATTATGATCATGCCGAGTCAGTTACTGGCGTAGATTTTCCTGCAGAAAAAGAAATTGAAGTCGTTTATCACTTGGGTTCATACACAGACCCACAATTAAAAAGACAAGTTTTATCCTTAGCAACACGAGCACCGCGTGAAGATAATCCTAATCCCGGAAGTGATTCCACTAAACTCCCAAGTCTGAGAGATATTTTTTACAGCGTAGAATTTCATGAAAGAGAATGTTTTGAGATGTTAGGAGTTTTCTTTGAGGGTCATCCAGATAATAGGCGATTACTATTGCCAGAGGATTGGGCAGATCTTCCACCACTTCGAAAAGACTTTGCAATAAAGGGTAGATAGAAATGACTGCAAGATTACCACCAGGACTTCAATTAGAAAAAGTTGATGATAGAATAATGACTCTAAACGTTGGCCCACAACATCCAGGCTCGGGTCATATGAGACTCATTATCAAAGTCGATGGAGACTATATTGTTTCATGTGATCCTGATCCAGGCTATGTCCATCGCGGTGAAGAAAAAATGGCTGAATATAGAAACTATATCACAAATATTCCTCATCTAGAAAGACCAGTTATCCATGATTCTTGTAATATACTATATCCATACTGTTTAGGTGTTGAAGAACTATTAGGTCTTGAAGTATCAGAACGTGCAAAATATGTTAGAGTAATTGCATCTGAATTAAACCGATTTACCTACACTCTCTATTGGTTAGCAATTTATGGAATTTTCTTGGGTCACTCTACTATGTTTATGTGGCCTGCAGGAGATAGAGAACTTGCAATTGATCTTTTAGAAAAGTTAACTGGAGCCAGAGTTACACATGCATACTTTGTTCCAGGAGGGGTACGAAATGATCTTCCTGCAAACTTTGAAGACGTATGTCTAAGACAGATTAATTATTTAGAAAAACGACTCAAAGCATATGCTGATATTTTCTATGATAATCCAATTTTAATTGCAAGAACTGAAAAAACTGGTGTGTTATCTAGAGAAGACGCAATTAGGCTTGGTACAACTGGTACAGTTTTGCGTGCAAGTGGTGTAGACTATGATATTAGAACTAAAGAGCCATATGATGTGTATGATGAACTTGATGTTCACACTAATGTTTTAAAGAATGGTGACTCATATGATCGTTCTAAAACCCCCTGGCTTGATATGTTGGAAAGCTGTAACATCATTCGACAAGCACTAGAAAAAATGCCAAAGTCTGGTTCAGTTAGAGTAAAATTAAAACCAAATCCAAAAGGTGGAAACGATGAAGTATACAAAAGAGTAGAATCAGGAAGAGGTGCACTTGGGGCATACATTGTTTCTCGAAGTAAACCGGAACCATATCGCGTAAAATTGAGTGTTGGTTCATTTAGAAATCTAATTTGTATGCCTTATCTGTTAAAGGGAGAAAAATTAGGTAATATGCCAGCAGTTTACTGGAGCTTAAACTATTGGCCTGTGGAGGCAGATAGATAGATGTCAGTAATTGCACCAAAGTTTCGACTAGGTTATTTTCTAAAATCCTTAACAGACAATATTTTTTGGATTATTGTTTTACTAACACTCATAGGAATTCCAGTCCTTCAAATTTCACTATTTTTCATAGACATGCCTGTACTTGATGGACAGCTACTTACTCCATTTCTTGCTTTTACGATGATATTTCATCCTGAATTGGCAGTACCACTTGTGAAATCTCTCCTTTATTCTGATTTCTTTAGAATTGCAGCATTTCCTGGTTTTGGATTTGCTGCTTTGATTGCAGCAGGTACAATTTTTGCTGAAAGAAAATTGCTAGCAAAAATGCAACTTAGAGTTGGACCGTTTTATTGTGGAAAGTTTGAAGGAATATTACAATTAATGGCAGATGGGCTGAAGCTAATCTCAAAAGAAATTATTATTCCAGCCAAGGCTGATAAACCAATCTTTTGGGCAGCTCCAATTTTGTTTGTTGCAACTGCTGCTGCATTTGTTTCGTTGATCCCAGTAGCTCCTGGATGGGTTGTTGCAGACTTGGATGTTGGCCTACTTGCAGTATTTGCAATTATTGGATTTTTTCCAATAATTACAATTTTATCTGCATGGTCTTCAAACAGCAAATTCCCATTTATCGGTGGTATAAGAGCCCTACACCAAATGGTTTCATTTGAAATTCCGTTAATTTTGTCACTTCTTGGCGTAGTAATTTTAACAGGCACATTGAATTTGTCTGAAATAGTTGAAAGTCAATCAAATTACTGGTTTATTGCATTTCTACCAATTGGCGCACTAGTATTTTTTATTTCAATGTTAGCAGAATTAGAAAGAATTCCATTTGATTTACCAGAAGCTGAAAGTGAAATTGTCGCAGGATGGTTAACTGAATTTTCTGGTATGATTTATGGACTTGTTCAACTTGGTTCATACCTAAAGCTGTATGCATTTGCAGGATTATTTGTAGTATTGTTTCTTGGTGGTTGGCAAGGACCAATGGTTGTACCACCATTCCCAGCAGAAATCATTACACATGGGATAGAAGCTGGCCCAATAACCGTACAGGTTCCTGGTCTTCCAATAACTACCCAGGAAATGTTAAATGGTACACTTTGGTTCACATTAAAAACTGTAGCAGTTATATTTTTCATTTTGATTCCAAGAGGAGTCTTTCCAAGAATTAGAATTGATATGCTCTTGAGTATAGGTTGGAACAAACTTATCGCTTTGGCTTTTATTAACATCTTTATAGCACTCGGATTGCTCTATGCTGGAGTATTAGGACCAGGGGGTTTATTGTAATGGGTACTGCTACAGGAATTATTCGAGCTCTAAATTCAGGAATTAAACATCTTGCTGTTAAACGATTTACATTAAGATATCCTGAAGAAAAACTCAAGTTTGTAGGCGATGGATACCAATATGATCCAACTTCAGGGGTTGGAATTGCAGGTTACAAAGGACGCCACATGCTTTTTCATGATAAATGTACAGGATGTCAGCTTTGTGCAATTGCATGTGAAGGAGTAGCTGAAGCAATTGCCATGGTTAAGGTACCCGAAGAATGGAAGCATAATAAAAAAGCTATCATGCCACAAATAGATTATGGAAAATGTGTTTTTTGTGGACTATGTGTTGATGCATGTCCATTTTATGCCTTATACATGACAAATGATTATGAACTTTCATCCTTTACTAAAGAAGCATTAATCTATACACCATCTCAACTACAAGTAAAGCCTGAGGTCAAACAAGACGTAGATATCGTCATTGACGACAGAGGTGCAACACATGGTTGATGCAGCATTTCTTGCATTATCTGTAATTACAATTGGGTCAGCAATAGCTGCACTTGAGCTTCGTTCTTTGATATATGGATCAATGGCACTGATGGGAACCCTAGGTGGTATTGCTGGTTTCTTTTTACTTCTTGACTCGCCATTTGTTGCTATGTTTCAAATCGCAGTATATGTTGGTTCTATTGCTGTTCTTATTTTGTTTACCGTAATGCTTGTAAAAAGAGAATTGATATTCAAAAAAATTGAAGATCCTAGACGCAAGTTTGCAGGAATTGGTCTTATGCTTATCTTAATGGTTGGCTTGGGTTCTATTATCATTGAATCTGGTCTTAGAACAATTCAAACTGATGAGCCAGCTGTTGACTTTCGAAATATTGGTGAGGACTTTTTAACATATTATTGGCCTGCATTGATTCTGATGGCACTAATCTTAGCAGGCGCTGTCACTGGGGCACTTGTTTTAGCAAGACGGGAGGATGTTGAAGATGAGCAACGAATTAATTGATTTTGTAATTGTATCAATTGCACTATTAGGTATTGGAATTTATGGCCTATCTGTTAAACGAAATGCAATACGAATGCTTTTTGCAGTTGAAATAATTATCAACGCTGCCAATCTAAATTTGGTTGCATTTGCAAGATTTATCCCTCATAGTGGTGGACAAACGCTTGCATTATTTTCTATAGCAATTGCAGCAGCTGAAGTTGCAGTTGGTCTTTCATTAATTATTGTTGCATATAGAATGTACCAAAACATCGACATTGCTGACTTTAGGAGCCTAAAGGGATAATGGAATTTGCATTATTGCAGGCAGTTTTCTTGCCTCTCTTACTCTCACCAGTTGCTTATGTTATAGGCAGAAAATTAGGTGTAAACGCAGTTACTTGGTTTACATTTGGGGTCTTGCTCTATTGTACAGTTCTGGTAATACTTGCAGCTCTTGGTGGAACATATGAAGAGCATTATCAATGGACTGAGATGTTTGGTGAATTTGGATTTTTACTAGATGGATTGGCAAGTCCGTTTGCAATTATCATTTATGTCTTGTCTACTATCCTAGTCTTGTACTCCAAACCATATATGGTACACAAATTTACGGAAAATTTTGCAGAGTTGAACAATAAACAACATCAAGAAAGTGCTGGTCAAACTACTGCAATCGTTGAATCTTCAGGTCTTACTAATTATGTGAATAAACAATCTGGTGTTTACTTTGCAATGTTTCTTGTCTTTGCAATGGGAATGATTGGGACTGTTCTTGCAACAAATCTAATCGAGTTTTACATTTTCTTTGAGGTAATGCTAATTCCAGCATTTTTTATGATTGCATTTTGGGGTGATGGAAACAAACGAAGAATTGCATTAATGTTCTTTTTCTGGACACATGTAGGAGCTGTCATTTTACTTTTAGGCTTTTTAACAATTGGTTTTAGCGTTGGAAGCTTTGACTTTGCTGATATTAAAGAATCAGAAATTCCATCTGATGTTGTTCAGTTAGCTGCAATTGCAATTATCATTGGGCTCGGTGTAAAACTTGCAGCTTTTGCGTTTCATATTTGGTTACCATATGCACACGGAGCTGCGCCAACTCCAGTTAGTGCTCTGTTATCCCCAGCTATGATCGGTATTGGTGCATATGGTATCTTTAGATTAATTATAGAATTTTTACCAATGCAATATGCAGATCTTGCAATTTGGTTGCACATTTGGGGACTAGTAACTATGTTCTATGGCGGTGCAATGGCACTAATGCAAGATGACATCAAACGTCTTTTTGCATATTCTAGTATTAGTCAAATGGGCTATATTTTGTTCGGTTTGGGCTCTCTTTCTACTTTGGGTCTTGCGGGCGCAGAGATGATGTATGTAACACACGGATTAGGAAAAGGTATTCTCTTCATGGTTGCAGGAGTTTTAATTGTTAAAGTGGGTACAAGAAACATTTCACAACTTGGTGGTTTGGCAGGTAAGATGCCTATAACAGCAACTTGTGCAGTAATTGGGGCTTTGACAATAATGGGTGTTCCACCAACGAGTGGATTTATGGGAGAATGGACGCTCTTTTACGGAGCACTTGAGACTGCCCTAGAAGAAGGTTCTACACTAAGGAGCATAACATTTGGACTTGGTTTGGTTGCAACTGTTCTTACAATGTCTTACATACTTTGGATGCTAAAACGAGTATTCTTTGGAAAGCTTCCTGAAAATCTTTCCAATGTAAAAGACGCAAGTTGGTACATGTTAGCCCCAATGATGGTTCTTGCAGGATTTACAATCGTACTAGGAATTTATCCAGACATATTCTTTGACAAAATTATTCCGTACATGAACGGAGTGATGGGTGTATAGAGTATGGCAACTGAGGCTATGGGATTAGACTTTGGTGGAATGAGTGCATGGTTAATTTGGATTCTGCCTTTCCTTGCAGCTTTGATTATTCCAGCTGTTGGAAAGGGTTCCAAAAAAGCAACCGGATACGTTGCAGTTGGTTTAGCACTTGTTAGTGCATTATTTGCAGCATCTCTTTTACCAGGTGCATTAGAAGCACATGAGATTCATGAACAAATATCATGGATTTCTTCAATTGGTATCAAAGCAGGTGTCTTAGCTGATCCACTTGCAGTAATCATGGCAAATGTTGTTGGTTGGATTTCATTCTTGATTTTGGTTTACAGTACAGGATACATGAAAGGTGACAAGGACATTGTTCGATTCTGGTTCTGGATGATGTTCTTTATTGGTTCAATGCAGCTAATCGTACTGTCAGACAACCTACTCCAGATGTTCTTTGGATGGGAAGGAGTGGGTCTTGCATCTTATGCTTTGATAGGCTTCTGGTATCGTGACAAAGCACAACATCATGTTGGTAGAGAAGGATATACTACACTTGGATTGATGGACTACTATTCACCTACACATGCTGTTATGAAGGCATTCATCATGACAAAGGTAGGAGATATCATGATGTTAGCAGGAATGTTTTTGATTTTTGCATTTGCTGGTACATTTGGATTCAAGGAACTCTTAGATGAAACAACTTGGGCTACAAATATGGCTGCTCAAGGTCTTTTAGTTCCTGCAGCTGTTTTACTTTTTGGAGGGGCTATAGGAAAATCTGCCCAATTTCCATTAAATGAATGGCTACTTGAGGCCATGACTGGTCCTACAGCAGTTTCCGCACTCATTCACGCAGCAACAATGGTCAAGGCAGGTGTATTCTTAGTCGCAAGATTGGCACCTCTTTTCTTTGCATTAGGTGCAGCAGGAATTTTAGCTGATCAATTCTTTGAGATTATTGCATGGGTTGGTGCCTTTACAGCACTTTTACTTGCCACACAAGGAATGGTTAATCCAGAAATTAAGAAGGTTCTTGCATACTCTACAGGTTCACAGATTGGTTACATGATGATGGCACTTGGAATTGCAGGATTATCAGACCAATTTGTTGATGGTTACACCGCAGGATTTTTCCATTTAATATCTCACGCAATGTTTAAGGCATCCTTGTTCATGGCAGCAGGTTCGTTGCTGCATGTTGTTGGCTCCAGATTTATGACAGACATGGGAGGACTGCGCAAACAAATGCGAAAAACTTATGCATTTATGTGGGCAGCAGGTCTTGCGTTAATGGGAGCTCCGTTTATTACTACAGGATTTTGGAGTAAGGATGCAATCTTTGCAGCAGTTTATGAATCTGGCAACACGTGGGCTTTACCTATCTTTATCATAGCTGTATTGACTGCGGTAATCACAGCATTTTACACAACTAGAATGATTGGAATGGTTTTCTTTGGAAAGAACAGCAAGCACATTGAAAAAATGGAAAGTGAAGGTCACTATATCCATGAAGCTCCAAAGTCAATGTGGATTCCATATGGCATTCTTGCTGTACTTACAATTGGTATAGGAATTATTGGTTTATCTGCCGAAAACGGAATTCATGAATTATTTACAGAATATCTTGCTGCATCCTTTGGAATTCATTCAATAGAACACGGAGTTGAAGAATCCATGTTACCAGGATTCCTTGCTGGATTAAACCCTATTGCACTTGGTTCATCTTTAATTGCATTTGCAGTTGGATTTGGACTAGGATACATATTCTACATTGGTAGATGGATAGATCCTGTCAAATTCATAAATTCCAATTTATTCTTCTATTCACTTCACAAAGTAATCTTAAACAGATGGTATCTTAATGCCATGATTTATTGGGTGTTTGTCATAGCACCACTCTGGTTTGTTAGAGGAATTTGGCGTTACTTTGAAAGAACTGTAATCGATATGGGCATGAATGTAGGCTTGGAGCGGGCAGTTGCTTGGAGTGCCAAAGTTGTACAAGGAACACAAACTGGTGTTGCACAATCTTATCTTTACGTATTTGGAGCGGGACTACTCTTTGTTGTCCTGATTTTGTTGATATAGGTGATTTGTAGATGATTGAAATTTCTTCAACTCCATTGATAATTCTGGCAATACTTGGTACTGTGGGAGTTGCTATTCCACTTATTAGCATTTCAAGAAACGATCGAGGGTCATCATCATTTTATGGGGCAATAGCGTTAGCTGCACTTTTTGCATCAATTGGATATGTTATTTACCAATTTGTAACTGGTAATGTTGCACCATCGGCAATTTTTTCAGAAGATGTTCTAGTTGATGATGCATTTGGTGGTTTGTTTGCAATTGCAATGTTAATTGTTGCAATTATGACAACTGTTGCGTCATTCAATTATATGCGGAAACACAAACATCCTGCAGTTTACTTTTCCTTAATTTTATTATCTGCCATTGGCATGGTCTTCGTTGCATACTCTACAGATTTGGTAATGCTCTTTGTAGCATGGGAGCTAATGAGTATTCCAACTTACATCCTAGTAGGTTACATGAAAAAAGATCCTTCATCAAATGAGGCTGCTCTCAAATACTTTTTGTTTGGTGCATTATCCTCTGCAATCATAATTTACGGAATTTCAATCGTTTATGGCATTACTGGATCAACTAACATAGGAGAAGTGATTCAAGGATTTTCAACACTTGATCCTACTATGACCCCGCTTGCTTTGTTGGCAGTTGGAATGTTTATTGCAGGATTTGGATTCAAGATGGGGCTTGTTCCTTTCCACATGTGGTTACCTGATGCCTATGAAGGAGCTCCGCCACCTATTGCTGCACTTTTAGCAGCAGGTACAAAGAAAGTAGGGTTTGCTGCTGCGCTTCGAGTAATTATAATGGGTGCAGTAGCTCTTAGCCTTGACTGGACATTTGCACTTGGCATTATTGCAGTTATGACTATGACTGTCGGAAATATTGCTGCTGTAATGCAGAAAAACTTGGCAAGAATGCTTGCTTATTCTAGCATAGGACATGCAGGTTACATATTAATCGGTCTATCCATTGCACCGTTCTCAGCAATAGGAATTCAAGGTTCCTTATTCCATATTCTTAATCATGCAGTAATGAAAGGAGCAGCATTCATTGCAGTTGCAGGAATTGTTACTACTCTTGCAGTTACTAACATCGATAAGCTAAAAGGCCTAGCAAGAAAAATGCCAATTACCTCTTTAGGACTAGTAATTTCACTTCTTGCACTTGCTGGTGTTCCACCATTAAATGGATTTTGGAGTAAACTTATGTTATTTGGTGCAGCAATTGATGCAGGACCAATTGCACCATGGGCTCCTTGGCTTGCAATAGCCGGTGTTCTAAACAGTGCTCTTTCACTAGCTTACTATGGTTGGATTATACGAAAGATGTACTTTGAAGGAGAAAACGAAAAGAGAGTAAAGGAACCAAAATCAATTATCGCAGTTATGATTTTCTCAATAATATTCATAGTTGCAATAGGTGTTTATCCAGATCCAATAATTCAATTTACTGAAATGGCAGTTCCTAACTTGGCGGCACTTTCGCCTTAAACATGGTAAATTTAATCAAGTTTTCTAAATGTGATTTTGCGTCACTTTCATGAATCTTTCTTAAACCAATCTTCGCCTTTTCAGAATAACTTTTTAACATATCCTCCATTTTATTAAAGACATCCCGAGGATCAGCACTTTTTTTAATTAAAAGATTGAATAGCTTATCCTCGTTTTTCCAATCGTTAAGATCATCTTGAATTTGATATGCAATACCAATATTTTTTCCATACTCTGATAATGCTTCAATTTCTTCTTCTGAACCCCCGCCCAAAATTGCTCCAAGTCTGGCTGCTGTTTCAAACGCTGTGGCAGTTTTGTATTCAATTACTTTGAGATAATCATCAAATGTAGCATCTTCACTTTCTTCTAAACGACCTTCTATGATTTCCCCTTCACTCATGAGCATTGCAGTAGTGGCTAGATCCTTTGTAATTCTTGCATTATCAAGTCTAGAGGAAATATTGAGAATTAATCCTAAAACAAAATCTCCTGTTAGAATACTTGCATTATATCCATATTTTATGTGGAATGGGTCCTTTTGTCTTCGCATGGTTTCATTATCGATAATATCGTCATGAATGACAGATTCTGTATGTAAAAATTCTACAGCGCAGGATGCAACATATGCATTATCATCTGCACTTCCTATACTTTCAGCAGAAAGAATTAAAATTAATGGTCTAATCCTTTTTCCGCTCTCCATTGCATATCTCAAAGGTTCAATAAACTCTGATTCAGAGTATAATTCGAGTTCTGAATTTAGTGCAGAATCAATTTTTTTAATATAATTACCGTAGATTCCTAAAAGAGGATTGACTTCGATGTTTTTTCTACTCAAAAACAGCCCTTGGCAAACATACTTTTGATAGCATATTAAAAGTTGGTGCTCCCGCCGGGACTTTCATCGTTTTTTGATTTTGAACCCGGGATCACCGCCTTGAAAGGGCGGTATGCTTGACCGGTCTACACCACAGGAGCCCGTTTGCATCCGGTTATTTTATCCATAAAATCTTTTGGACACTGCAAAGATTTTTTATCAGCCTTCTACGATTAAACTCATGAATTCTCTCATTAAAAGAATCGATGAAATGATCGAGGAAAGAAGTTTACTAAAACATCCATTTTATCAAATGTGGTCCGATGGAAATCTTTCATTAGATTCTCTTAAAGGATATGCAAAAGAATATTTTCAAGTTGTAAAATCTGTACCGTCATTTATGACCCCAATAATTAACCAGGCACCTAACTTTCTTAGAAATGAACTCATTTCAAACCAGGAAGAAGAAGTTGAACACATTAAACCATGGATGAGATTTGCAAAAGCATTAGGAGTTGATCAAAAGGAATTGGACCAATACTCAGGCCTTCCAAAGACTAGAACAGCTATATCCCAACTTTCATTATTGATGGATTCTTTTGAAGAGGGTTCTTGTGCAATGTATGCATTTGAAAAAGAGATTCCAAAAATTAGTCAAATAAAACTTGAAGGATTAGCAAAATTCTATGGTATTTCTAGCAAAGAAGCCACAGAGTACTTTAAGCTACACACAGAAGCTGATATTCGACATGCAGCAGCTTGGAGAAAGGCTATTGAACAATCTTCATCTAAAAATGAAGATCTGTTCCAAATTGCAGAAAAATCAATTTCTGCACAGAATATGTTACTTGATTGTTGTTACGAATCTTACTGTTAACTCTATAACATTTTATACTGAGGATAGAACCTTTTTTGCGTGGGGCCCGTAACTCAGCTTGGTAGAGTAACCGGCTCATAACCGGTGAGCCAAGGGATCGAAGCCCTTCGGGCCCACTCTTCCCAAATAGATTTCGTGGTATTTACCTTAGTTTTAAAATAAGTCACTAATACATCTATTATGGCCGCAATGAAGAATCAGAGTTATTTCTGAAAAATGATGTGAAGGCATTTGTCTGAGCTGCCAATTTTTTAATTTTGGTTTACTTGAACCTGGATTTTCTCTAAAATCTCATTACTAACCAAATTTGCTTCGTGTAATGATTTTGTTATCTCAATTATGTCGGTTAATTGATGAATCACCACTCCTTCTAAATCTAGAACCTTTTTTGTACCTTCTAGTCTATTAAGAA
>JAQBHA010000012.1:0-16395 GCA_032128215.1 Nitrososphaerota archaeon
CAGTCATATAACTCAAATTGGTAATCCTAATCATAAATCATGTGAATAAACTAGGAAGAGTATCCGTTGGAGGAACCAATCCAGTACGTATAATGGGAATTCTTAATACTAGTCCAGAATCCTTCTACAAAAAAACAATTGTTACAAAGAAATTAGCTATAAGCAATTTAGTAAGACAAATGGCAAATGATGGGGCCGACTTTATCGATGTTGGAGGAATGTCGACTGCTCCATATTTATCTACATATGTATCAGAAAAAGTAGAATCAAGGAGAATTATACAAGCAATAAAAATAATTCAACGAAACTCTAATCTTCCTATTTCTATTGATACTTGCAGGGCAACTGTTGCAAAAGATGCACTTGAAGAAGGTGCAGAGATTCTTAATGATATTTCTGGGTTGAAATTTGACAAAAATATGATAAATGTTATTGAAAAATATCAACCTTCACTTGTATTATGTGCTTTTAGCAATAAAATGATAACAGGGAATCACCTCAAAGAAATAAGAGTTTTATTGAAACAAAGTTTTGCATTAGCTAAATCTGTAAATATATCTAAACAAAACATAGTATTCGATCCTGCAATTGGATTTTTTAGAAAAACAGGAACTGGTCAATTTTTTACGAAAATAAATTCTGATTGGTTTGAAAGAGATTTACTTGTACTAAAGAATTTAAAATCAATAAAGATGGGGCAACCATTACTTGTTTCAGTTTCAAACAAATCTTTTATTGGAAAATTATTAAAAAAAGAAAATACAAAGGATCGACTGATTGGTTCTCTTGTAGCTGAAGCATTTGCTGTGTTAAATGGTGCAGATATTATTCGTACTCATAATGTACAAGAAACTAAAGATTCACTTATGCTAGTGGAAACATTAGCTCAAAAAAAATCAAGAAAGGCTTATAATGCTTCATAAATCATGAGTATAGGTTTCTTTGGAGTTTAGAGAAGGATTAACTTTTGACGACGTTCTTCTCGTTCCTAAATTTTCTGATATAACGAGTCGATCACAAACTAACTTGGAGACAAAACTTTCTAGAAATATCTCTCTTAATATCCCTCTTGTTAGTGCAAACATGGATACAGTAACTGAATCTATGATGGCAGTTGCTATGGCTCGAGAAGGAGGATTAGGCATTATACACAGATTTCTTACAATAGAAGAGGAAGCAAACGAAGTTCTTAAAGTAAAGCGTTCTGGCAGCGTAATGATCGAAAATCCATACTTGATAAGTCCCAAACAAACTATACAGGATGCAATTCGTTATATGAAAGAAAAAAGTGTTTCTGGACTTTTAGTTACTGACTCTGAATCAAAACTTGTTGGTATTCTTACTCGGAGAGATGTAATGTTTGAATCAGGTTCTTCACAGCTTGTGATGGATGTAATGACTAAGGATGTAGTTACAGCAAAACCTGGACTAAGTTTAGATGAAGCTAAGGAAATTCTTCGCAAAAATAGGATAGAAAAATTACCGTTAGTAGATGAATCAAACCACATCAAGGGGTTGATTACAACTAAAGATATTACAAATATTGAAAATTATCCAAATGCATCAAAAGACAAGAAGGGAAGACCACTTGTTGGTGCCGCAGTAGGTGTAAAAGGTGATTTTATGGATAGAACAGAATCTCTTTTGGAGGCAGGAGCAGATGTAATAGTAGTAGATATTGCTCACGGACACAGTGAAAATGCTGTCACTACAATTCGCCACATAAAAAAAGCATTTCCTGATTCTGAATTAATTGCTGGAAATGTAGCAACTGCTGCCGGGACAGAAGAACTTATCAAAGCAGGAGTTGACGCAGTTAAAGTTGGTGTTGGTTCTGGATCAATATGCATTACTCGTGTAGTTACAGGTTCTGGTGTTCCTCAATTAACAGCAGTCTTAGATTGTGCAAAAGTTGGCCTGCAGCATGATATACCAATTATTTCAGATGGTGGGATAAGAACTTCAGGCGATGTTACCAAAGCCTTAGCAGCTGGGGCCTCTTCTGTAATGGTTGGAAGCATACTGGGAGGAACAGATGAAAGCCCAGGTTCATTCATATCTAAAAACGGAAAACGCTTTAAAATTTACCGTGGAATGGCTTCATTTTATGCATCGTTAGGCCGTAAATCAAAAGAAACTGGACATGTTTCAATTGAAGATGATCTTAATGACTATGTTGCTGAAGGCGTAGAGGCTATGGTTCCTTACAAAGGCAGTGTCACTGATATCTTAAAACAACTAACTGGGGGAGTTCGCTCAGGCTTGAGTTACTGTGGGGCTCATACAATAAAACAAATGCAGGAAAATGCAGAATTTATTAAAATGTCTGGTGCTGGGTTTGCTGAAAGTCAGCCTCACGATGTGTCCTTAATGTAGGTAATTATTTATTTATCGTAAAAAAACACCCTGACATGTTAAACAAGAGAACTGCAATTGGAATTGTTGTTGGTTCAGTAATTATTGCAATTGGACTTTATGCTCTAGTCACATCATTTGGGCTTCAAACTAAAAATATTGATGAAACTTTTGGGTTAGGTGAAAAAACAACATATCAATTTACTGCTCCTTTGCACTCAAAACAATTTATTAACATTACAGGTAATTCATTTAATCTAAGTCTAGCGTCTCCTAGGGGTGGATTACAAATTCCTGAGAAAGAACACAAAAACGAGGTAAGCCTTGAATGGGTTCATTTAGCAGACGGAGATAGTAGAATACAAATCCAAAATACGGGTGATTCAGAATTACGTGTCACCGGGACTCTTCACTTTCTGAGTGATCCTATTCTAATAACATATCACATTGTTGTCATTACCGCTGGAGTGATCATAATAGGATTTAGTGCTGGTTTTAGTATTAGAAAACCGCGTGGATTTTAATTCATCTCTGCGCTAGGATAAGAACCCAAGATTTTAAGAAAAAGAGTTTTTTCATTTATGTTATTTAACATTTCTTTTACTCTAGGATCGGTTTCATTCCCTTCAAAATCAACATAGAAATTATATTCCCACAATGTATCTTTTTTTGGTCTTGATTCAATCTTAGTCAAATTGATTCCATATTCAGCAATTTTCTCAATAATATGATGCAAAGCTCCAGGTTCATGTTTTATTGAGAAAATAATTGAAGTCTTATCTTTTTTTGATTCATTAGATTTTCTTTTTGATAGAATTAAAAATCTCGTGGTATTATTTGGGTTGTCTGCTATTCCATCAGCTATTACTGGAACCTGAAAAATTTCTGATGCTTGTCTGCTAGCTATACATGCTATATTATCCTTGTTTAACTCCTTGATAATTTTTACACTTCCTGCAGTATCATAGGTAGGAACTGTCTTAAAATTACGTTCTTGAATAAATTTTCTACATTGACCCAAGGCCTGAGGGTGTGAATAAATAGTATCAATTTTTTCAAGAGAATCAAATCCAATTAGGCAATGCTTAATCCTATGATAAATTTCGCCAACCACATTTAGAGTTGTTAAATTAAGAAGATCATTACTTTCTCCGATACTTCCTTCAATAGAATTTTCTATTGGTAAAATAGAATATTCTGTCTTATCATTTTGTGTATTTTTTACTACTTCTAAAAAGGTAGGTGAGGGAATAGTTTCAATTTTCTCCCTAAAGAATGATACAGCGGCCGCTTCACTATATGCACCTCGTTCACCTTGGAACGAAACACGAATCATTTTTAATCTCCTAGCTTTACAAAATCACTTTTTCCAAAATTGCTAGATAATTTTCTTTCATCAATCCAATTGCACTCTGTACATTTTATTGCGTCTCTCAAAGGAATAACTTTTCCTCCACACCTTTTACACTTTGTATACAAAACTCCTAACTCAGGTTCACTAAGTGTAGCGTGAATCGTTCCATTTTTATGCGCAGTAATTTTTAGCACCACGACATCATTCACTAATGCAATATTTTTTTTCCGTAAATGTCTAGTTTGACAAATACATTCAACATTAGATTTGGTTCTAATATTATTTACATAGTTAATTGATACTGCTATCATTGATGACATCACAGCAGCAACAGTTCCAACTATAATATCATTAACTTCTGGTATTCCTGAAAACTTTAACTTATTTACTTGTGCGATACGATTAATTTTGTCGATCTCAGTAGTGCCAATTACAGTAGCCCTTACGTTATGTCCATCCTCAAAAGTATTCTTACCTCCTTCATATTCCTCAATAATGGCAATTTTGTCACCAGGAATAGCTTGATTATTAGACAATGGGCTGTTTTTTTAATTGATGATTATAATTGTTTAGCGATAAAGAATAAAAAGGCAATGCCCCTCTCCGACGCACGAAAAATCCGCAAAATCACGTACTAACTAGAGTTTGTCATACGCTATGATTTGTTGGAATATCATTAATATTTCGCTATAACTCCAAATATCGCAGAAAATCAAATATTATTTTTGCATTCTACGTCTTTCATTTTCTAAATCTTTTTTCTTAACTCTATAAATCTCGTAAACTAAAGTAAATCCAAATAAAACATCAATAACAACTAAAATCGTTATTGATTCGTACCAAAAGGATACCAAAAGAAATGCCAAGCCAATAACAAAAGTAATATGATCCAATTTTTTTATGTCTCTACTTCCCTTTGAAATTTCAAATAATTCATAACCTAAGGTAAAAATAAAAACCAAAGTGCTAGCCAACTTTATTTCGAATAGGTTTGTGCTTGTGTAAACAAGAATTAAACCTAACCCTACAAGAAATGTAATATGATCTGGTTTTCTAAAAAATCTAATCGATCTGGGCAGCCGTGTCATGAATAACCTTTTCATTTCTTACAAATCAATAAAAATGAATGGAGATTTGGAAATCAAAGTGATTTAGCGAAATTGGTTCAAAATTAAGAATTTTTAGAAATAAAATTCCAAAAAAGTTATTGGATAGATCATTCTTCATTTAATATCCGCCACTACTGTAACTTGGATACCATTATTTCGATGATCGAAACTGGACGAAATTATAAGACATCAGAGGGCTAGAAATAACTTATCTGAAAATTCTTAATTCCCTAAAACTTTAATTCAAAGTTCTCATTATACAAGACAAATTGGTATATCATAATTGTTTATAACCAATGTGGAATTTGCAAGTATCCATCGATATTCTCATTTCGTAAAATCTTCAAAAGGGCTGTGGCTTGTGGAGTCGATAAGAGTGGCTTGTCAAATTGATTATCAGTTGAAATTCTAGGACAGGCAACTTGAATGAACGCCTCTATTCCTTTAATATTTTGTAATCTTTCATTTGTAATATTTGTTAATGCAAATAGCTGAACTTCCTTTCCCTCTTTTTCAAGCTCTCTTTTGAATTTTAATGCAGTTAATTTTGATAACTGCCCTTCTTTTAATCCAACAATTATGCCAAATGTATTGGCCTCAGCTGCTTTGTAAATTGCTAATGTTGCCTTTCTTTGTAATTTATTGGCAAATTCTGTGATTTCTCTTATCTCATTAAAGTAGGGATCAAGAACGTATGTTGGTTTGTTTGTAGATAGAGCAATTCCTGCTGCATGAAAATTACTTTGTCCTAAAAACACATTTGCATCAACTAACTCTTTGATTTCAGATGCAGGATAAAACTCACAACCAAAAACTTGACCATCGTTGAGTTGACCTTTGCCCTTTCCGATTTTAACTTTAATCCCCCCTATTTCTAATATTTTTTTTACTGGTTCAATTTGATGAAGGTGTTGACTATCAGTTATTAGTGATATCGTTTTTCCTTTTAAGATATTTACACATTTTTCTGCAATTTTTTCAAAAGATATGTCATCAAACGCATCAATCATTACAACATTTTTTTCAATAGTATCCAAACTAATTGTATGTCCAATATTAAACAAAACATCAACAGCTAGAACCTTTGCACCATTAGAATTTAAATCACAAGAACCCCAAGTAGTATCAGCAAGAACATATGCGGGAATTCCAAATCTCTTCATTATCTTTGAAGCAGTTTCTTGAACTTTTGGAAGTAATCCATCTGGGGCATTAAGGGCCACAGAAACCGCCTTTCTATCCTTAATTTCTTTGAAAATTGATTCTTCGTCTATTTTTATCATAAGTAATATCCACACCTATGTTGATTTTAATTTAAACTATCCCAACTGACTAAAGAATAACTAAAAAATGTAGCAAATTTAACATATCCTATAGATGAAAAACGAATTCATTCTCCATATTGGGTTTGATGATACAGATTCTCCAAAGGCAATGTGTACAACTTATCTTGCATACAAAATTGTAAATTATCTTAAACAAGAACTGGTAGAATTTTTAGATTATCCTTCTCTTATCAGATTTAATCCAAATATCCCATGGAAAACTAGAGGAAACGGTGCTGTTGCGCTATCCATAAAGACTAGCAAACCTGAAAAAATCAAAAGAAAAGTAAAACAACTTGTTACAAAATATTCTGATACTCAAGGAGGCGCTAATCCAGGTCTTGTATTTTATGAAAATAATATCATCCCTGATAATTTTTCGGAATTTAGTAAGCTTGCGCTATGGAAATTAATTAATAGGAAACAAGCAAAATATTTTGTTCTTAAAAACAAATTAGAAACATTATCTCTTGGAAATGGACAAGGACTTGTTGGTGCAATCGGTGCAATTGGTTACAAATTTGAAGATCATACATATGAAGTGTTAAGCTATCGACAAAAATCACAAATTGGTAAAAAACGAAAAATAGATAAAGAAAGCGTTAAGCTAATGCAAGACAAAACATATCCAATAACTTTCAGTAGCTTTGATAATAAAAAAAATAGAGTTTTAATTACTCCCCATGGTCCTGATCCAGTTTTTTTCGGATTACGGGGGGAGAATATAGAGTCTGTACTTGATGCGTCAAAAATGATTCGAACCAAAGAAAAATTACAGGGTTATATGGCTTTTAAAACAAATCAAGGAACAGGTGATCACCTTAAAAATGAAATTGATATTTTTGAATTACATCCATACACATCAGGAACAATTATTGGAATGGTTTCAAAAAAACCAGAAATGAAACGTGGTGGCCATGTTATTTTTTCAATTACTAAACAAGGAAAAGAGTTACCCTGTGCAGTATACGAACCTACAAAAATAACTTCTATTGCTCATCAGCTAATAATAGGAGATAAAATACGGATTGGAGGGGGAATCAGAAAAGCAACTAAGAACCATCCAAGAATCCTAAATGTTGAATTTCTTGATATTATTAATCTTGAAAAGGATCTTAGAATAGAAAACCCACTTTGTAAAAAATGTAACAAGAGAATGAAATCAAAAGGTAGAACCCAAGGTTTTCAATGTATCAAATGTAGAAAAAAAATCCCACACAAAGTTGTTAATGAAATCCCTCGTAAATTAGTACCAAAATTGTATCTTCCAGCAGTTTCAGCATATCGACATTTGACTAGACCTAAACAAAGAATGAGAAGGTTCAACAAAGAGGAAAAATTTGATTCTACTATTCAATGGTATCGACAATACAGAAACTAACTAGCGGGGAGTAGATTTGAACTACTGATTTGCGGGTTTCTCATCATTTATGATTATGAGCCCGCCGGGATGACTTTGCCCTATGTAGTCTGACTTCCCCACCCCGCTAAATCAAAAGTTATTTCGGGGTGATATATACGCTTTATCAAAAAATTGGAAATGATTAATAGGATTTGAAAAGTTTTTTCTGTGTGGATAAAAAAATTAGAATTGGTGGAATAATTGCAGCAATTATTGTATCAATTATAATTCTTACTTCACCATCTGGACCACCTCCAATTCCACCTCCAAATTTACAAGAATCAGGCAATGAAACTATACAAATTATTGCCACTAATCTTGAAAAACCATGGGCATTAGCTTTTTCAGATGACAAAATTTTCATTACTGAGAGATCTGGAAAAATAAGAGTTATCAAATCAGATGTGATGCTTGAAGAACCTTTGGCTACTCTTAGAACTGCTAATATTTTTGATGGAGGATTACTTGGCATAGCAGTACATCCCAATTTTACTAATAATCATTTTCTCTATGTTTACTTTACATACGAAGAAAATGGAAATCTATGGAATAAAATTCTCAAAATAACAGAATCTGAAAATAAGTTAAAGGATGCAATTACTATTTTAGACAAGATTCCAGGATCTAGGTTTAGCAATGGAGGAGTGTTAAAATTTGGACCCGACAATAAACTATATGTTGCAACAGGTGCAGGTCCTGATTCCTCCCATAGTGCTCAAGACCTAAATTCATTAGCAGGAAAAATTTTAAGATTAAACGACGATGGCTCAATTCCATCTGATAATCCATTTTCAAATTCAGAGGTTTATTCATATGGACATAGTAATCCTAGAGGAATGGCCTGGGACACATCAGGAAGCCTCTATGTTACAGAAATAGGACCATCAAAAAATGATGAAATCAATTTGATAATTCCAGGGAAAAATTATGGTTGGCCTGAAAAACAATGTTCAGGTAATGGAGATTTTGTTAAAGCCATTATATGTTATGATCCAGAAATAGAGCCAGGAGGAATTGTATTTTATTCAGGTGATAAATTTGAATTTAAGAATGATATGATTATGGCTTCAATGAAATCTGAGAAACTAGATAGATTAAAAATTACTGGTGAGGAAGTTGAATACCAAAAAAGCATTTTGAGTGGATTGGGACGAATAAGAGATGTTAATGAGGGACCTGATGGCTATCTATACCTTATAACATCTAATACAGACGGCAAAGCATTTCCAGATAGTTCTGATGATAAATTGGTAAGGATTCTGAGATAAATTGGCCGATTCTTCTATTCCAAAATTTTCTGAAAAAAATAGGATAGAGAAACTTGAGATCATAAAAAATTTTTCTAACTTGACTGAAACAGAAATAGAGATAATCAAATATTCAGGTGGAGGACTTTCATTTGAACAAGCAGATACAATGATAGAAAACGCAATCGGAATTTTTTCATTACCACTTGGAATTGCAACTAATTTCCAAGTTAACCAAAAAGACTACCTAGTACCTATGGTGATTGAAGAATCATCTGTAATTGCTGCTGCATCAAAGGCTGCAAAAATTGCAAAAATTCAGGGCGGTTTTACAGCAAAAGCTGATGAATCAATTAGTATTGGTCAGATTCAAGTAGTTGATACAGATCCAAAATCTGCTATACCAAAAATTATGCAATCTTCACAAGAACTTCTTGATATTGCAAATTCTAAGAGTCATACTCTTTCAAAGATGGGAAAAGGAGCAAAAGAGATCACATGTAAAGAGATCAAAACAGAAGTTGGTTCAATGTTGATTGTTGAGCTTTTAATTGATGTAGGTGATGCGATGGGTGCAAATATTACAAATACAATGTGTGAGGCTATCGCACCACAAATTGAAAAATTAACTGGAGGACGAGTAGTTCTTAGAATCTTATCTAATTATTCTACAAAAAGAATGGTGAGAGCTACTGCAACTTTTGATAAGCAAGAAGTAGGAGGAGAACAAGTAATTGATAATATAATTTTGGCATATCAATTTGCCATTAATGATGAATATCGTGCTGTAACTCATAATAAAGGAGCTATGAATGGAATCATTGCTGTTGCAAATGCAACAGGTCAGGATAGTCGAGCAATTGAAGCTGCAGCAAATGCTTTCGCTGCACACAGTGGTAGATACGGTTCTCTAACCACTTGGTCAAAAGATCAAAATGGAAATCTAATTGGAAATATTGAGTTGCCTCTATCTGTGGGAATTATTGGTGGAATAATTAATGTTCATCCAATGGCAAAAATCTGTACAAAAATCTTAGGAGTTACTTCAGCCCAAGAGCTTGCATGCATTATGGCATGCGTTGGATTAGCTCAAAACTTTAGTGCAATAAGAGCCCTGGCTACAGAAGGAATACAGAAAGGCCACATGAAGCTGCATGCCAAAAATATTGCGTCTGCAGCAGGTGCCAAGCCTGATCAGATAGATAAAATAGTACAAAAAATGGTTCAAGAAAATAATATCTCGCTTTATAGAGCAAAGGAATTACTTGACCAAACTTAAACACCAAATTATATACCTAAAATGCTATAGGAATAGAAATGTCTAAAGTAAAATTTGCCATTCCAAAAGGAAGTCTTGAAGAAGCAACCTTCAAAATACTTGAAAAATCATGGACCAAAGTAAACCGTGCTAGTAGAACTTATCGAGTTTTTCTAGATGATCCACAAATAATTGTAAAAATGTTAAGGCCACAAGAGATTCCAAATTTAGTATCAGAAGGGTTGTACGATGTTGGTATTACTGGACAAGATTGGATAGGCGAAACCAAAGCAAACGTTGAACAGATTTTAGATTTAGAATACGGAAAAATAAAACTGGTGATTGCCATTCCTGACAAATATAAATACAAAAATCTTGATGCCATGATAGCTGCATATGCAAAGCAAAAAAAAATTCTGAGAATATCTTCAGAATATCTAACAACTGCTTCAAAATTTATTAAGGAATTAAAATCCTATAAGAAATCTTATGGTTCTAAAGATCCTCTTATTGTGACGCCTTGGGTAAGACTTGGCACAAACAAGAATGTTCAAATTCACTTATCATTTGGTGCAACAGAGGCAAAACCTCCAGATGATGTGGATGCCATAATGGATGTTACAGAAACAGGAACCACTCTAAAACAAAACCAATTAAAAATTGTAGATAAAGTTCTAGAATCAAATGCATTCTTAGTTGCAAATAAAAATTCATTAAGAGACCCATCCAAACGCGAAAAAATTTATGATATTGTAACTTTGATGAGAGGAGCAGTTATTGGAAGGAAATATCTGCACATATATCTTAACGTTGAGGAAAAAAATCTTAAAAAATTATTACAAAAAGTTCCATCCCTAAAAAAACCAACCGTGAGTCCCCTTAGCGAGAAAGGATGGTATGGAGTGAATACTGTAATTCCAAAATCTGACTTTTACAAGATTGTTCCAAAACTCAGGAAGATTGCCCAAGGATTAGTAGTACACGAAACTAGGCAGATATTAGAACTAGAGGAGATAAAACATGATGAGGAAAATTGATGAAAATCATAACTGTTGGGGATATAGATAAATTCACAAAATTAATCATACCTAAACCATCCAAAAAAAACAAGAAAATCACTGAATCCATAATCTCAGACGTGAAAAAAAACGGTGATTCTGCAGTAGTAAAGTACGAAAAAAAATTTGGTGGAGTTATCAAGGGTTCACTAAAAGTATCAAAAAAAGAAATAAAGGATTCCTATTCCAAAGTTTCTAAAGACCAGGTAAATGCAATAAAACTTGCTAAAAAACTATTAACAAAAACTGAATTAGCAATTAAAAACAAATTAAAAGATTTTGTAATTAAAACCGATGGAGTAACTATAAAGAAACTTTTCATTCCACTTTCTAGTGTTGGTTGTTACGTCCCTGGCGGTTCTGCTAGATATCCAAGTTCATTGCTAATGTCAGTTGTTCCTGCAAAAATTGCTGGAGTAAAAAGAATTGTTGTTGTTTCTCCTCCAAACAATCAAGGAATTATAGACCCACTTACTCTTGTTACCGCAGATATCTGTGGAATTGATGAAATTTACAAAATGGGAGGTGCACAAGCCATTGCTGCACTTTCATATGGTACTAATTCTATTATACCAGTTGATAAAATAGTCGGCCCAGGTAATATTTTTGTTAGTACTGCAAAATCATTAGTAAGTGAGGATGTATCAATAGATATGATTGCAGGACCAACTGAGCTTGGTATTATTGCAGATTTAACTGCAAATTCTGAATTGATATCATCTGATCTAATCTCTCAAGCTGAACACAGTGTGGATACTTTCTGTTTTGTATTGACAACTTCTGAAAAGGTTGCAAAAAATATTATGGACTCTCTAAACCAAAAAATTAAAAATATAAAAAGAAAAGAAATAGTTAAAAAAAGTTTAGGAAAAAATGGTTTTATTGCTATATGTGATTCTGAAAATAAAATAATTCAATTAGCAAATAAACTGGCACCAGAACACCTTGAAATAATTACTAAAAATCCAAAATCACTTGCCTCTAAAATTACAAATGCAGGACTAGTTCTACTTGGAGAAAATACTCCATCAGCTGCCAGTGATTATTTGTTAGGCTCTAATCACATACTTCCTACCAATGGATTTGGAAAAGTACGAGGCTCACTTTCAGTATTAGATTTTATTAAACTAGGAACGGAAGTTGAATCTTCCAAACCTTCTCTTCGTAAAATCTCAAAATACATGAATGTTCTATGTAACTCTGAAGGTCTTCCAAACCATTATGAGGCAGTGCGGAGTCGTTTGAAATGAAGACTGAATGGTTTCAAAAAAGGCTACAAGAATTATCTCGTCTGCAGGGATATCAGAAACCAGAAAAGCAACCTGAAACACTAAAACTAGATTCAAATGAGAATTTTGTGATTAGCAAACAATTTCAGAGAGACCTCATCGATGGTACAAAAAAAATTTCTGATATTAGAGAATATCCACTAGGTAGAATAGACAGTCTAATTAAGGCATTATCAAAAAATCTTAAAGTTTCTACTTCTATGATTGGAGTAGGTAATGGTTCAGACCAAATTCTTGATTTACTATTAGTAAACTTTTGTAGTAAGAAAACTCGTATACTTACATCCGATCCAACTTTTGGATTCTTTGAAGAACGATGTAAGTTATACTCTATTCCAACAATTAAAATCCCATTTTCAAAGGATATGACACTTGATTTGGAAGACTTTTTATCAAAATCAAAAAATGCCGATTTATTATATTTGGATTCACCAAATAATCCTACAGGTTTTCAGTTTCCTAAGAAAGACCTAGAAAAATTAATCAAAAATTTTAATGGACCTGTGATAATAGATGAGGCATATGTAGAATTTGGAGATTATTCAGTTCTAAATATGGTAAAATCTCAAAAAAATCTAATTGTTGTTAGGACGTTTTCTAAAGAATTTGGTCTAGCAGGATTACGTCTTGGGTATTTTGTTGCAAATAAAGCAATAGCTGATGTTTTTACAAGGATAATTCAGTATCCATATCCATTAAACACAATTGCTATTGAAGCTGGAATTTTGGCACTAGAAAAATCAAAAATTATGTCTGATGCTACTATACTAATCAAAAAGGAAAGAAAAAGAATTATAGAAAACCTACGAAAAACAAATACCTTTGAAGTCTTTGATTCAAAAGCAAATTTTGTATTATTTGATGCCAAAGGTGCTGATCGAAGAATCTATACTGCATTAGTTGAACAGGGTATATCAATTAGACAACTTGGGAAGATTGGAAAGCATCAAGGATGCCTAAGAGTTACTGTAGGAACTAAAGACATGAATTCAAAATTCTTGCTTGCTATACGTGATCTTTTACAATGACACTAAAAAAAATGGAAGAGGGCATCTATACCCAGGACTCTGTTTATAATGAAATTCAAAATATTGATGGAATAATCTTTGATTGCGATGGAGTCTTAATTGATGTTTCAAATTCTTATGATCTTACAATTCAAAGAACTACTAGCTATATTCTCAGGGAGGTAGCCAATATTTTAAAATTTGAACCTGTAACTTCTAAAATTATTGATGCGTTTAAAGCAACTGGAGGATTTAATGATGAAGTTGATCTTACCTATGCTGTAATACTTGCATTAGCAGCTGCAGATAATCTTAAAAAAGATAGTAACCAGTTTATATTTGAAGTAATCAAAAATGCAGATCAGACTGGAATTAAATCTGTAGAAAATTTTTTAGATAGTTCCAAAGCTGATATTACTTTACTAAAAAATAAATTAAATTACCCAGGTCGTCATCTTGACAATTTTCTTTATTCAATATTTGATCAAATATTTTATGGGCCTGAATTGTATTTCAAATTATTTAAGAAAAATTCTAACTTTACCGAAAGAGGATTAATTGAAAACGATATTGTACTCTTAAAAAAGGACTTGGTTGAAATCTTAAAAAAGAAACTTGGTAAGAAAATTGCTATTGTATCTGGTAGAGGCAATGAATCAATTCTATATTCACTAAAAGAACTATTAGACGAGTTTGATATCGAAAACTCTTACTTCTTAGAAGATGAATCTCGAGAACTTGCAAAACCAAATCCTAAATCTTTGATAGGATCTTTCAAGGGAATTGGGTCTTCTCACTGTCTATATGTTGGTGATTCAATGGAAGATTTTATCATGGCACAAAAAGCAAATGAGATGGGAAATAGAATTACTTTTTGCGGTATTATTGGAACAAGTAAATATCCTGAAGAAAAAAAGAAATTATTTGAAGAAAAAAATGTTCCATTAATTCTAAATTCAATTGATCTACTTCCGAAGGCATTAAATCTGGTTTAGTGGTATTTGATAATCTAGGGATTTCCATGAAACCAAGAACAAGTAAAATTAATCGTTCAACGAAGGAAACTGAGGTAATCGTTAGTGTTAATCTTGATGGACACGGTAAAACCTCAATAAATACTGGAATAAGCTTCCTTGATCACCTGATAACTTCTTTTGGTAAACATGCAATGATGGATTTACAGGTAAAATCCAAATCAAAAGACAACATAGAACACCATCTTATTGAAGATACTGCAATTACAATTGGTTCTGCAATAGATAAGGCTCTAGGAAACCGTTCAGGAATTATTCGATTTAGTTATGCATCAGTTCCTATGGATGAATCTCTAGCAGAGGCTTCAATTGATTTGGTGAAACGTCCTTACTCTAAGATAGCACTATCTTTTACAAGAACCAAAATAGAAGGAATGTCAAAAGAAGACATTGAACACTTTGTGCAATCTCTCTTACAGAATCTTAATAGCTGTATTCACCTCACAGTAAAGTATGGCGAAAATGATCACCACAAAATTGAGGCTGCAATAAAATCATTAGCTGTAGCACTTCGAATTGCATCTTCAAAGGATCCAAGACAGAAGGGAATTCCAAGTACAAAAGGCGCAATGTAATGGTAAAGGTAGCAATCTTTGATTATGGCGCAGGTAATATATTCAGTCTAAAAAACTCGCTTGAAAAAAATGATGCTCAAGTTGAAATAATTACTAGCTTTGATGATGTTAATTCTTATTCAGGTCTACTTCTTCCCGGGGTTGGAAACTTTGATCCAGCTATCAAAAGCATTCGTGATTATTCTAAAACCAATTTTGTTGATTTTGTAGGAAATAACACACCAGTTTTAGGAATATGTCTTGGTATGGAAATGTTTTTTGAAAAAAGTGAGGAAGGTAAGGAAAAAGGTTTAGGAGTAATTGATGGTGAAGTAATTTTACTTCCAGCTGAAATGAAAATTCCTCACATGGGATGGAATAATATTCAAATTGAAAAATCTAGCAAAATACTTGAAGGAGTTCCAAATGAATCATGGGTTTATTTTGTCCATTCATATCGTGTCAAACCAAAAAATGATGATGTAATCGTTGCAGATTCTGATTATGGAGTAAAGGTGCCTGCAGTTGTAGAATCCAAGAATTTCTTTGGAACCCAGTTTCATCCTGAAAAATCTGGTAATATTGGTTCTATAATGATTGGAAACTTTCTAAGAGAGTGTAAAAAATGAAAATTATTCCTGCAATAGACCTCATGGAAGGAAAGGTAGTGAGACTTTACAAGGGAGATCCTGAAAAAAAAACAATCTATAGCGAAAACCCAATTGATGTTGCAAAAAAATGGGAAAAAGCAGGCGCCGATATGATTCACTTGGTGGATCTTGATGCTACACTTGGACGAGGCTCAAATATGGATATTATAAAAAATTTAATAAATCAAGTATCAATCCCAGTTCAAGTTGCCGGGGGTTTACGAGATGAATTAACTATCTCCAAAGTACTTTCTTTTGCATCACGAATAGTATTAGGTACCATCGCATTCAAAGAAAAAGAAATCCTAAAAAAAATACTTGATAATTATGGGAAAAAAAGAATCGTAATTTCTGTTGACCACATTGATGGGGAGATAATGATCGAAGGATGGCAAAAATCTACTGGAAAAAATTTGATTGAAGAAATAAAGGATTTTATTAAAATGGGCTTTTCAGAATTTCTGCTAACTAATGTAAATAAAGATGGAACCCTTGAAGGGCCAGACTTGAAATTCTTACATGAAGCATGTAAAATTTCTAACATAAATGTAATTTCCAGTGGAGGAATTTCAAATATCGATGACGTCATTAAAGTAAAACAAAACAATGCCTATGGTGTAATCCTTGGAAAAGCACTTTATGAAAATTTAATTTCGATACAGGAGGCAAAAAAAATATCTTGACATTAACTAAAAGAATTATTCCCTGTCTTGATGTATCTAATGGCAGAGTTGTAAAAGGATTACATTTTTC
>JAQBHA010000013.1:0-28696 GCA_032128215.1 Nitrososphaerota archaeon
CCTTACAAAATTTAAAACATCTTCAATTTGCTGTGACATTTTCTCTATGGCTCTATCCATTCTAGATAGAACTTCGTCAAGATCTTTGCTGATTCCTTTTGCATTTCTTTTTACTATCTCAGCTGAGCTTTGAATTGTAGCAAGTGGATTTTTTATGTTATGTGCCATGCTTGCAGCAATTTCTCCAATTCCGACTAGTCGCTCATTTTTTACTCTAACCTGAGATTCTGCAAGTTTTTTTTCAGTCTCGATAAGTGTTTGTAAAGATTCAGTCATCTCATTAAACGAGCTTCCAATTACATTAATTTCATTAATCCGACTTGTATTGGCTTTTACGTTAAAGTTTCCATGGGAAATTGATTCGGCAAGACGAGAAAGTTTCATGAGAGGAGATGATATGAAAAATGATACAACAATACCAATTACAATTGAGCTAATCATTCCAATTATTGATGTAAATAGAATAGAATTTCGAAGATCAATAAATTCATCAATAAACGATGAGTTGGATTGGTCTATCACTGAAATCCAATCAAATCCTGAAAATGTTTTGTAGCCCGTGGATTTTGCAAAAGAAATTATTTTTACCTCATCATATTCGTTTGTGAGTTGAATAGTTCCGACTTCCTTTTCCTCAAGGAGTCTATCAAAATAGGGAACTGGTTGTGATGTTGTAAAATTTTGAATCCCTTGCAAATAAATTATTCTACCTTGACTATCAAGTAGAATTCCATTTCTATTTGGCAGATTGATAATCTCGGCATCATTGATAAATTCATGAATCATATCGTCTAGTGTGAGAACAACTCTTAGGACACCAAGAAAATTTCCGTTCTCATCAACAATTATAAAACCTAGTTCTGTAGCATAATTCCCATATTCCTCTCGATATGTTAATTCGCCAATAAATTGGCCAGTGTTTTTTACACTCTGCCACCACTCTTCTTTATCCTGTCTGAAATCTGAGGTTCCAGATTCTAGTCCAACGTTTGCTCCAAACTCATTTGTAATAAACAACTCTTCTACAACATCATACCCATATTCATTCCTGTAAAATTGAATTATATCTATAAGATCTTCTGTAAGTTGTTTATCTGTAATCACTTGAATGAACGGTTCTAATTTTTTATCATCGTCACTATTTGTATTATTTTTTTCACTAAACATATCAATCTGGACTGATTTTTTAAACTCGAAGTTTGATTCTTTGAGAGATTTTTGTACAGTCGGTTCCTTAGTTAATTCTTTAAAGTCATTGAATCTTTTATCTATATTCTTATCAAGATCCTGCATCATGTTAAAGGCAAACACCTCGTTTCTTGCCCCAAGAAGTTTTTTCATTTCCTGAATGCTCAGATCAAAGGTAGTAACACCATAAACTGCAAACGTAAGAAATATCCCAAACATTGCAAAAACCATTATTAAGGAAATTCTCATCTATACAAACTCCATGTTTACAAGCTTAACAAAATAAAATGCATTCATCTACCTTTCGATAGAAGATTTTACTCATACGGAAGTCATCTACACATGTTATTTCTAAATAACTATACATTTGTGGCATCCCTTAAAAGAAATTAGCTCATGACCAGAGTCTTATTTAGGCCTAGAAAAAGACTCATTAAAATGAAAAATAGGCAATGTTCGGTTATTTTATGCGCAAGTTGATAGATTATACCAAGACATGTGACCGCATTTTATGCATCTTAATACAAGAGGGTCTTTATTCTCATCCAAAATGCAAGGCGTTTTTGGACTGGAACAAATTATGCACGTGACTACTCTTTCAAGTTTTTTACCTTCTTTTACTGGTAAACTTTCAACCAGACTTTTTGTAGGCTCAGGTTGCCTTGTTTCAAATGTTAATTGACTCATAATACTAGTATTTTGTAAATAATATTTTGAGATACCTAGCCATTTGTGGTATGCCTTTAATTAAAGATGGCATGCCACAATTAGATATCTATTGACTAATATTATTTTTCCACTGTCATTTCATGAACAACCAACAAGGGCCCGCTTCCATCAACGGAATATGGTCTAATAATGAATCGAAAATTTTCCCTGCACTTTTTGCCGACCAAAGAAATTCCGATCTTATAGAGCAAAAATTTCACATTGATGGGAATGCCCTTGCCAAAACTATCCTGTTTGTTTGCAAAGAATGTGAAGGTCCAATAACTCCCTCATCAAGCTGTCTTGTCTGCAAGAGAACCTCGCAAAGAAAATGTACAAAGTGTGAAAACAAAGTGTCCTATGGGTCTCATCAATCTTGTGAGTATCTTGCATTACTTGGAACACTCCGATCAGACAGACTGGATAGAAAAAAGAAAAAAGGGGTGGATTTATGAAAATAAAACTGGCAGCTATAATTACATCAATTATGGCAGTAAGTCTTCTCTTTGCCGTTTACCAGCCATCTAGCGCTGTACCATACTATAATCACGATGGTTCTGTGGACAAAAACCTGACAAAGCATGATATCAAACAACTAAAAGGAAAAAAAGATTGGTGGTACTATTCTGTTAAGGTATGTGCTAATGATTATACCATGGGTATAGCTGGAGTCGTGTTAAAGTCTGACACGGACAAACAAGTTCTTGGAGTAAATAAGAATATTCCAAAAGGCGAGTGTAAAGTGTATGGTGCTGTAATGAGAGCAAAGGACAGTAGTACTCTTGGTGGAGACTTGATTGAAAATCACGAGGCAATTCAAAAAATGCTTGAGCTCAAAAACAGCATGGGCAAGTCAAAATCTCAGTATAATAAAGCAGCAGATGAATGGGGTATGTTATTTCACATGACAGGATTCAACCCACGATAGAATCTTTTTTTTCTTTTTTTATTTTTTTATATTGCAAAGTGATTTAGCGAAATTATTGTAGAATTAAGAATTTTTAGGATTTATTTTCTACACCTTTCCTTTTTTTGTTTTAATATCAACATGCCAATGCCCGAACCTATAATCAAACCAAATAATTCTGGTGAAGTTGTAATTTTACCATCTTGAAAAAACATCCATAGTAAAAGAGGCAAGCAGGTTCACATTATGGGATATTATGATGAATACACCAAAAGATCGTCCCACTTACCCAACTACAAATTGTTTTCATAATTAAAAAAAGATACGTATTATTTCTACCAGAATTTCCACTCCACGTTTGAAATATACTGAATCATATTAGTCTAAAGCGTTATCGTAATCTAACGGCCTTCGAGTGTTATGCTTCTCAATAATCATTTTTCTACGTTCATCATCCATATCAAAATTGTTGACTAGCAAAATTAAATCTAGTCTTAGGATTATGAGGAGTGCCCAACAACCATCACAAAGTAACCTTGTTCATATTTGCAGTGACTTTACTATCAGTATCATATGCACAAGCTGAAGCAAATCTACCGTCTTTACAAATTACTGTACAGCCAGAAAAGCAAATCTATGAGATTAACGAATACCCAAAGCTTGTAGGTTATGTAACTGACGAGACTGGAAACCCAGTACCAAAGGCATCAATCCAAATCACAGCAGCAAAGTATGGAGTCTTAACTAACACCAATCAGGAAGGAAAATTTGTCTTTGATCAAAAAGTCTTACCAGATGTAGGAGTCAATATTTTTAACATTTTAGTGAAAAAGGGAGGCTTTACAGATGGTATTTCATCAACTAGTTTAATGGTAAATGGAATTGTTCCACAAAACTCCCAATTCCAAGTTGTACAACCAAACCAAGTAACTGAGCAAACAACAATGGCAAAAATTCTAGAACAAGCAAAGCAATTCCAAGAAAAGGTTGCATCTCAAGAAAAGAAAAAACTGGAATTACAGGCCCAACAACGAGTAATTCAGCAACAAAGAGAAACTGCGTATTCAAATTTACTTACTGACTTGACAAAGATGGATATTGAAATGCTTCCAAACGCTCCAAGAACCGTATTTGCCGCCTTTCTCTCTACGGTAGATGAAAGTGTTCATGCAATCTACTGGTCACAATTTGAGCTAACGGAAAAAATAAGCCAAGAAGCACACCAAGCAAAACTAAAGGCATTACAAAGCGGAATGTCCCCACCTGATGCAATGAAGGTTTTTCAAAAAAAGGCAGTCACATCAAGGAGTCAACTAATTGAACACAATAATAATATCCAAATCAAATATGGTTTTGCAGACCAGAGCGTTCAAGACCAGTTTGATAAGAATGGCAAGATGCCACGAATAGACGATTAAATCAATAAATTACCAAAGTATTTTTTTGTACAATTTCATTATGATTATTTACAAGATTCAATTCATGAGTATTGAATGATTTAGTAAGAACCTATTTCAAAAATAGATGTCCTTTGTCTACACTAGTACTTGTCTCGGGAATTTCATCTTGAATGTTTTGTTTAACACTCTCTTCAAAATTTTTTAAAATAGATTGATACCTCTCTTGGTACTTTCTGTTTTGGAGATTCTCTTTTCATTGAAAAACGACTTGTTAGTTCTAACTTTTACTCTTTGTTTTTTGTTAGAAATGCTGTCATTCATATTTTCTTTATATTGAGGCATTAATAAATACCATATTTGCATTAGATTTCTATTTTAAAATTCCACAGTTTATCTATTCCATTTTTAATTCCAATTCTTGGGCTGGAGAAAATTCTGTTCGTTCTTATCCCCTCAGTAATAAAAAGGCTAGATCGTTTTGCAAGATCCTCTCCATATTGCATTTTAGTGATCTCCATGGCTTGCGTTAACTTTGCAGGACCATTAGTCAAGTTTGTCATGGAATCGTTTTTGCGGTTTTTAATCATTTCATCTATTCCTTTGTCAGGTTTAATTGAACGAATTAAAACTGCACCTGCATCATATGTCTTGCTTTTAGCTACTGCATTAACACAGTAATGCATCCCATAAGTAAAATAGACATATGCCATTCCTACCTCGCCAAACATGATTTTATTTCTTTCAGTCATTCCTCTAAATGCATGACTGGCAGGATCGTCTTTGTAACGATATGCTTCTGTCTCTATAATGATCCCAGAAATTATTTTACTTCCAATTTTTCTATTAAGCGTCTTGCCTAGAAGATCCTTTGCAACATTTACAGTATTTCTTGCATAAAATGTTCGAGACAACACTCTCATATCAAACTAAACCCTCACAGTTCTTTGATACCCTTTACTAATTTTTTCATATCATTTTCTAGTACCTCTAAAAGTTTTGGATTGTAAATTACTGCTGCTGGATGTATTGTTAAAAAATAAACCCTTCCATCTTTTTTTACAAATTTTCCACGTTCCTTTGTAATATTGTTACCACCCAGTATCGATTGATAGGCAGTATTTCCCATAATGCAAATAACCTTAGGTTTGATAATGTTAATTTCTGATTCTAGATATTCTTTACAAGATTCTTTTTCTATTTGTGTTGGGATTCTATTATTTGGCGGTCTACATTTTACTATATTTGTAATGTAGATTGATTCTCTTAAGATGCCTGCATTTTCAAGTGCAGCCGATAATTTTTTTCCAGCTGATCCAACAAACGGTTCCCCTGCCTTGTCTTCACTTCTTCCTGGTGCTTCACCTATGAAAATTATTTCTGTTTTATGATTTCCTTTTCCAGGTACCGAATTTTTTCTAGTTCTACACAGTTCACATTTTGTGCAAGTTAATACTTGATTTTTTACCTCTTCAATGGAATTAAACATCATCTAGATACTCCTAACAGTTGCAGTTGCCCTAATAGAAGGTCCACCATTTCCCATAATCATTGATTGCATTGGATCTCCTTTTCCACAATTTGTAATTGGTCTTATCGTAAAGTCTTTCCCACAAGCATCAATTGATTTAAAAAAATCAGGTGCAGTGCCTAATACTATTACATCTCTATGCAAATCTGTAATTTCGCCATTTTCTATTTTTTGAGCAAATTGACATGAAATACTCCAATTGTATCTTTTCATATCGATTGAAGGAATTTTCATATTTGAAATTAAATACCCATTTTTTATATCTGAAACCATCTCATCAGGCTTCCAATCTCCTCTGTCAATGCATGTGCAAGCCATTCTAATTAGTGGCATAAATCGGTAAGAAGAGGCCCTCATATTTGCACTCGGGTTTGTATGAAAAATTTCTGCAGTTTCACGACTTTGCATATGGTTTGAAAGAACTCCATTTTTAACAAGTTCCGTTCTAGTAGCCTTGGTTCCTTCATCATCAAAACCATAATGTCCAAGTGTACCTTCAAGCGTAGGATCATCAAATACATTAAGATTATCAGAGCCAATTTTTTCATCTAATTTTCCTGCCCACCATGCTCCTCCTGCCCATGCCATTTCTTTTCCAAGTACTCTATCTGCTTCAGATGGATGGCCAAGTATTTCATGTGTTAACAGTGCAACAAAATCTGGATTCATAACTACTGTAGCTTTTTCTTCTTTGATAGGCTTAGCATCTATGAGCTGTGATGCCTTGTCTGAAATAAATTTTGCAGTTTCTCTTATTTCTCTGGTAATGGATAATTGCTCAATCCCGCCTCTACCCCCTTCAGTAATATTGACAGATTGAGTTAATCCACTTTCATGTGCAGTAGCGGAAAGGTCAGCTATAACATCTGAGAAATTTTGATATATTTTTGAGCCTTCACTATTAACAAAAAATTTTGATTCTATGTTATAGCTCATACTAATTTGAGATTTAATAATTCGTTTATTTTGGTGAATTATCTTATCACAGTCATATCCGATTTCTATTAGCTCTTCGATTGTCGGGATAATTTTTACAGGAAAATTTATTTTTTCATTAACTGCAATAACATTTCCAAGTGTTACTTTATTCTTTTTTTTTGATGAATAGTGTAATGCATCTCTTGAGGCTTCATCTATTCCTTTTTTTACATCATCAAAAGTCAAAGGATTTGAAATTGAAAAAAACCCCCACGCGCCTTTATTTAAAACTCTAATGCCTAATCCTTGTTCATTTTTTGTTGCAGAATATTCTATTTGACTATTTTCTATAACAACACCTTGCTTTGAAAAAACCTCTGCTCTTACATCACAATATTGGCATCCTAAAAATAAAGCATGTTCCACAGCCTTTTCTGCAAAATCCTCTAGGTTTTTCTCCATTCCTGCAATTAGTTTTGTGGCCTTGCTAAATCTTATGTAATGCCTGAAATTGCAGGCATTGTGAAGTAAAACTCGTCTTCAAAACTATCGTCTGTTCTACCCTGTTTTTGTAAGGCATTAAGGTATGCCCTGCAATTAGAGTAAAAATCTAGATTAAAGTCTTCGACGATCTTCAAACTTTCCATTGCCATATCAGAATATAGCAAAAACTCCATGTCTATGGCTATGTTGTATAATTTTTAGTTTTTAGATCAGAATGATTTACTACCAGAAAGGTACGCTTAGGCTTTTGGCAGCGTAAATGAGAATGTAGCCCCTGAACCTGGAATACTTTCAGCTAAAATTGTTCCTCCATGCTCTTCAATTAGACCTTTACAGATAGACAATCCTAGTCCACTGCCTCCAACCTCTCTAGTCAAAGATGTATCAATTTGATAAAACTTTTTGAAAAGTTTCGCTTGATTTTCTTTAGATATTCCAGGGCCATTGTCTTTTACACTAATCTTAACTTCTTTGGGTGAATCTTCAACAAAAATCTCAATTAATCCTGAGTTAGGTTCTACAACATCTAAACTATTTTTTAATAAATTTGTTAACACTTGCCTTATTCTTTCTGTATCATGTGGTACCATAATTTTTGTATCTAAATGTTGATTTATAGTAACCTTGTTTTCTGTTGCTCGAGGTTGTAGAGATTCGACAGCTTTTTGTATTGTATCTTTAATATCATGATTTACTTTTTTTACAACTAATTTACCAAGTCCAAGCTTTTGTGCATCTAAAAGATCAGAAATTATTCGTAACAACGATTCGGAGCTTGACTTTATAATTTTCAAACGTTCTTTTTGTTTTTCAGTTAATGGTCCTAGATGTTCTCCTAATAGAATATCTACATACCCTTGAATTGGAACTAGCGGTGTTTTTAGTTCATGTGTGATCATTGATAAAAATTCATCTTTTGCAATGTCAGTTTCTTTGGCTTCCTCTGTTTTTTGTTTAATGGTGTCTGACATTATATTAAATGAATTTACTAGCTCACCAATTTCGTCATCTGCTTTATAATTAATTTTTTCACCGTATATTCCCTCTTTAACTCGTGATAATGCCCTTGTCATTATTTCAAGAGGATTAAGAGATTGTCTTACTACTACTATTACAAGGAAAAAAATTGCAATATCTACAACTAAAAGCGTTTGTACAATAGTTCCACGCTGAGAACTGGTTTCTTGTAGTTGTTGGTTCCATGAGTCAATTAAATTATCAAGTGAGGATGTAAGTTCTATTCTTTGATCTTTGAAAGCGTTATAGGCTACATCAAATTCTTCAATGCGTAATGAATTTTCTTCTAACATGCTAACTCTTAGCTCAACTGCTTCCCACAATGGATCTAGTTGTCGTAATGCATTGGAATTTTCTCTTGGAATGGGTTCCAAATTTTCAGGTTCTTGTCCGATGCTGACTAAGTCAAGATCATCAGTGGGATTTTGTAATAATTTTCTAATTCCAGCCTCAAAAGACATCCTATCTCTTTGCAGTTCTTCTCTGACTCCCTCCTCTTCTCCTATTGAAATCAGTAAAGCATTTTGTCCAATACTCTTTGATAATTCATGAAGTTCTGCCGAAATTTCCTTATGTCTATTATATTTTCTATCCAACTGATCAATTTCTTTCATTACAGAGTCTGTAGTGAGTGCCATCTCGCCATTTTTTCCTAAAATATAATTTAATGCCTCTTTTGCCTCATCATTAGATACTGCAAATACCTGGATTTGTTCAAGACTTTGTCTGACATCTTTCCATGAATTTTCAACCACAGTATATTGCCCAATCAAATTAGAAGGAACTGTGATAATTGATTGCCCCCTAATCGTTCCACCTGTTCTTAAGATGTTAAGAACTGATTCGAATTGATTTGTTTCATTCTTTAATGCCTCTTTATCAGATTCAATCCCATTTGCAATAGAGTTTGCAAGACTAGCTAAAGTTTCTACTTCAACTTTCAGGTCAGCTGCGCGAATAATTGTGTATGATTCGTCCGTACTTTCTTGTTGGGCTTGATATAATAAAACCAGATTTACACCAGCAGCTGCAATAAGTATCCCGACTAGAAAGTATGCCTTTTGGATTATTTTCAATACTTAACATGTAGATTTTCAGAGAGTATAAAAATCACGCCTAAAACCTTTTAGATATAAGATCAAATGTCTGACGAATTCATTAAAGTAGCAACCCAGGAAATTAAAGAAGAGATCTCATCAATTAAAAAAATTTTAGATTCCTGCAAAAATGATTCTGATATATTCAAAAATTCAAAATCAATTGAAAAGCATATTCATAAAATTAAGGGATTGGCCCCAATGATGGGTAAAAAGGGAATAGGAGAAATAGCATCATTAAATGATAAATTACTATCCCATATCATTGAAGGTCAAAATTTAGCTGGAATTTATTCAACGTTATGTGAATCTAGTGTTTTTATGGAACACTCTATTAATGGTTTAGAACCTAACACTAAAGAAATTAAACAAAAGATGGCAACCAAATATTCGAAATATTTGGACTAGTCTCTCTCTTAAATAACAATTCTACTACTAGGTAATATGGCAAAAGTAATGGTAGCAGATGATTCAGATGCTATTAGACAAGTTCTAGAAGACATCCTTTCAATTGGGAATCATGAGTTAGCTGGGGAAGCAATAGATGGTAATGAGGCAGTTGAGAAATTCAATCAATTGCAACCTGATCTATTGCTATTAGACCTAGCAATGCCAAAAAAAGATGGACTGACAGTGGTAAAAGAAATAAAGGAATTTTATCCGGAAGCAAAAATAATTCTAATTACTGCAAGCGATAATCAAGCTATAATAAAGCAATGTCTAGATGCAGGAGCAATTGCGTCTATTTCTAAACCCTTTAACTTTGATAAAGTACTAAAAGTCATTTCTGATACACTTTCACTCTAACCTATTTCCAGGTTAATTCATTTACACATTAATTTCCTCCTTGATTTTAGTTATAAATAAAAGTGGCATGATGTAGCTTGAATTATTGTCTAAAATTGTAGTTGATACAAGCGTCATAATTAATGGTCAGTTCAATAAGTTAATCGAATCTGGAACTATTACAAATTTTGAAATCATAATTCCTGTAGCTGTTATTGATGAATTACAATCACAAGCAACACAAAAAATTGAACAGGGGATCATAGGATTAAATGAAATAAAAAAACTTCAGAACAACGCAAAACAATACGGAAATATAATTAAATTTGAAGGTATGCGTCCAAGTTTTGACGATGTAAGATTATCTGAACGTGGTAGAATTGATGCAATTATCAAAGACATTGCTAAACAACACAATGCAATTCTTTACACCTCAGACAATGTACAATCTTTAGTTGCAGAAGCAGAAGGAATTGAAGTTAATTTTCAAAAATCTGATCTTAAACAAGGAGAGATGGAGTTTCTAAGATTTTTTGACGCTCAAACAATGAGTGTTCATCTAAAAGAGGGACTAAAACCAATGGCTAAAAGAGGAACACCAGGATCTTTTAGTTTACAAGAAATTGAAGATAAATTATTGACACGTGATTACCTCAAAAATATAACATCTCAGATTTTAGATGTTGCTAAACTTGAAGACAATACAAATATAGAAATTTCAAAAACTGGAGCAAAAATTATTCAACACAAAGATTATCGAATTGCAATTACTTATCAGCCATTTTCAGAAGGATACGAGATTACTATAGTGCATCCAATTGTACGATTATCTATGGACGATTATAATATATCTGACAAACTTAAAACAAGATTTGCAGAGAGCGCAGAAGGCATCATTATTTCTGGACCTCCTGGTTCTGGAAAAAGCACGCTAGCCTCAAGTGTTGCAGATTTTTATCATAAACAAGGAAAAATTGTTAAGACATTTGAATCTCCACGTGATCTACAAGTAGATCCTGCAATTACGCAATACACAAGATTAGATGGAAGTTTTGAAAATTCTGCTGACATTTTACTTTTGGTAAGGCCAGATTATACTATTTTTGATGAAGTTAGGCGTCGAGAAGATTTTCTAACATTTTCAGAATTAAGACTTGCAGGAGTGGGTATGGTGGGAGTCATACATGCAAATTCTCCAATTGATGCAATCCAGCGATTCATAGGAAAAATTGAGTTGGGTATTATTCCCAGTGTAATTGATACAGTTGTTTTTGTAAAGGATGGGAAAATTTCCAAAGTATATCAATTAGATCTTAAAGTTAAAGTCCCATCTGGTATGATAGAACAGGATTTAGCCAGACCTGTAATAGACATTCGTGATTTTGAAGATAATACTCTTGAATATGAAATATACACATTCGGTGAAGAAAACGTAATTGTCCCTGTTTCAAAAAAGACAGAAAAATTTGGAATTGAAAAACTTGCAGAAGATAAGGTTAGAGATACCTTTAGAAGATTTGATCCTCAGGCAGAAGTTGAAATTTTATCTGGAAACAGTGTTAAAGTAAAGATCCGAAAACAGTTTATTGCATCAGTTATTGGTAGAGGTGGTGCTACAATTAACGATTTACAAAAAATATTAAAGGTTCACATTGATGTTGTACCAAAAGATTCTTCTGAAACCCAGTCTGATGATTTTGAATTGGCATATGATTTTTCTGAATCTGGCTCCTCATTGCTTTTTAATGTTGGAAAAGAAAATATAGGTAACTCTGGGGACATTTATCTAAATAATGAATATCTTACATCATCTAGGATAACCAGAAAAGGCCAAATTAAAATTCCAAAACACTCAATCCCTGGAAGAAAATTGATGAACAATGCATCTTCTAGTGATTCTATTCAAATCTTTATGAAAGATTAATCAATTATTATTAAAACTTTGAACTATTTTTGGGTTTGATTTTAAAAATGTAATAAACTTTCTTAACTGTCTAATTGTTTTTGGATTAAGATGATGTTCAATTCCTTCTGCATCTTGATTTGCTGTATCATGACTAACCCCTAAAATTTCAAAAAATTCTAGCAGAATACCATGTTTTTGTCGTATTGCCCCAGCTAACTGATTTCCTTTTTGTGTTAGGTTAATTCCATGATATTTTTCATACTCTAAAAACCCATTCTCATCTAGTCTTTGTAGCATTTTTGTTACACTTGGAGCACTAACATTCATGTATCTCGAAACATCTAGCGTGGTAGCATATCCTTTGAGTTCTACCAGCTCAGAAATTACTTCAAGATAGTCTTCCATCCTAGTGCTAGAATCACTTCGTGCAGCTTTATGAGCAGCCTTTATTGATTCAAGTCGTTTTGCATCTTTTATATTCAAACGTTCTATTAATTGAGATTGGTTAGATATAATTTAGTGCATAAAATGTTACAATTTTTTGCATTTTCTGCAAGCCAAGATGTTATTAATTTTGACCATAGGGTAACCAATCTTGATCATCGAATTTTATCTAATTTTCTCAAAATATGACACAGGAATGGATGACTTACTTAATGTTAAATTAAAAAAAATGAGGTCAATATCTGAATCTGTATCAAGAAGAGCTGGATTGTACTCTGATTTATCCAAAGTTGACGATATAAGAACTGCAAAATCCTTGCGAGCATTACAAAAGGCTCCAGCTCCTGGCGGCAAACTACAAAAAATTGGATTCATCATGTTTTGGATTCCAGAACCCACCGGAGTGACCAATCTTATTGGAGGGCCTATGATTTTAGCTGGTAGATATCTTGACAAAGTATACAACGGTTCAACAATACATGACATTGGAAATGAAACCAAAAATACAGTTTCATCTATTCATGATTTTAAAAAATCTATACTATAATCATACTTTTAGTTTTTATGAAGAAGATTACAGTCTAATCATATGGCCTCTCGAATTCAAGTTTTAGTTCCTATAACCATAGCTGCCTTCATAGTGGGTATTGCAGGAATTTTATCGCTTCCAAGTGATATAAAACTTGAATCCACAGAATTTCCAATAGGACTTGTAAAACTGGATGATAAAGTATTAGAAGTTCAAATAGCTGATACTGACCCAAGACGAGCTCGTGGATTAATGTTCCAAGAACAACTTCCACTTGATGAAGGAATGTTACTAGTGTTTGATGTTGCAAACAAAAATTCAATCTGGATGCTTAACATGCAATTTTCACTTGACGTGATCTGGATAGATGATAACGGTAGAGTAGTGTTTGTTGAAAAAAATATTCCACCTTGTATTACCGCATTAGAAACTGTAACATGTGCTTCGTACAGAGGAGGCAATAAAGATGCAAAATACATCTTGGAAGTTACGGCGGGATTTGTTGATGAGTTTAATATCACTACTGAATCAACATTGGAGATAATTTCTATCTAGACTATTTGTAAGGTTTGCAAAGGCTTATCTTAGTTAAATCTGAAATCTGAAAAGTGCAAAAGAAGAAATTTTTATACATTGGAATATCCATAATAGTTTTAGCTATATCTGTTACCTTTGTTATTAGTCAATTTACTAATAATGCAACACCAGTTCCACAACTAATTCAAAAACCACTGTCCGAATTAAATTTTACATACACAGAATCTAATGCTAAATTAAAAGAAAGTTTAGCATTTTACGATAAATCATTGTCTTCGCCAGTAAAGTTATCTGCAAAAAAAGATATTGAAAAATACTGTTCCTTTTTTTCAGATGACCATCTACAGAATCAAATAGAATATTGTACGTCAACAGAACTACGTGATTCAGATAAAAAATTTCTGGGAAACATCCACATTGTAGGTTCTAAAAACATGCCAAAAATTGTTCTACTGGTGCTTCAAGCTGATCCTTTTATGCAAAATATTAATGAAATAAAATCAGTTTTTGATGTTGTAATTGACAATTTAATCTGTAATTGTTGGGAAGATCTAGCCCCCGGTGAAATTGAAACAGTATCAAGTTGGATTGATAAACAAAGAGAATTTCATACAAGTAACACAAAACCTACTAGCCAATCAAATCTTAGCCTCATTGGATATCAATTAGAAATGGAGCTCACCACTAACTCAGAAGGATATCTTTGGAAATTAATAATCTCTAAATGAATTAAATAATTGAAAGCGATTTAACTAAATTATCGTGATTTATGATCAAAACAAACTAAGCATAGAAGAATCATTTTCTATTCCGGTCTAAAATGTTAGAAGAACTTTGGTTAATTCCACTTGGTTTTATAGCTGGTTTATTGGGCTCTATAATCGGCTTGGGGGGAGGAATTATTATTGTACCAGTGCTTACATTTTTTGGATTTTCTCCCACAATGGCATCAAGTAATAGTATATTTGCTGTTTTTAGCAATGCAGCTGCATCATCAATATCTTATGCCAAACAACAAAGAATACAATATTCAATTGGATTAAAACTTGGTTTGCTTTCAATACCCGGAACTATCCTGGGCGCATACATTTCAGCAGATATCACGCCGTCTTTATTCAAAATTTTATTTGCATTAATTTTGATCTCTACGAGCATTTACATTTTTTCTAAAAGAAAGATTGAATCAAAAAGTCATAATCTCTCCAAACAAATCATGATTCTTGCAGTAGGTTCTAGCTTTTTAGCAGGAATAATATCAGGATTATTTGGCGTTGGTGGCGGAATAATATTTGTACCCTTGATGGTTGTTGGTATGGGGCTGTCAATGAAACATGCAGCACCTACATCTCAATTCATCTTATTGTTTGCTTCCTTTTCAGCACTAGTAACACATAGTATCTTAGGACATCCAGATTTTTATCACGTTCTTTTGCTTTCCTCAGGTGCTTTTGTAGGAGGACTAGTTGGAGCAAAACTATCAATTGAAATTAAAGAAAATACATTAAAAATTCTTATTTCACTAGTTATGATTGCTGCTGCAGTGAAACTTTTTATTGATTCCTTGGAGGTTCCTTTTTGATTCTATACAGATTCTTTTTTGACACTGCCACCAACTCCCCATTTTGTTTTGTACCTTCATAGTCAATTGCTATTTTACCATACTCTTCATTAACATCTTCTTTTGAAGAAACCGTAAATTTTATTTTCAAAACTTCATCAGTTTTAAGAGGTTTGAGAAATCTAGAATTTCTGTTGCCCCAGTTAACATCTCCATCTGTACCAACAAAGATTAAGGCATTTCCATAAATTTGACTGAGTCTAGTGAATTCTCCTTCCATTCTAGAGAGGATTGCTCTTCCAGAGACTAGTTTGTTTTTCAAAGTTGGGTCATCTAAAAGAACATTTTTTACTCGTGAAAACTTTAGGTATTCTTCTAATTCCTTTTCCGAAATACTACAGGTGGAATAGAATTCTTCTCCCACCTTGAGTTCTGAAAATTTTTTCATTCTATCTTACTTCATCTACGCAAAAAATGACTTCAGCAGATGCTGGAGCCTTTTCTGACATAAAAAAATTCAAAGCCTGTGTTATACTGTCGTTTATTGGCTCTTTCCCATCGATTGTTCCAGGTAAGACCAAAAATGCTCTAACTTTTGACTCTAACACCTCACTTAATTCTTGATTGACCGTTGTTGTAAATGGTCGTAGTGCTCCACGAAAGACCTCCACTTTTGCCCTATTTGCCCCTGAAATCTTTCTGCCAACTGGCAAGTCTGGTCCAATGGTCATAATGATTCCAGTTTTATTTTTATATAGTCTAGGGTCTTTGCCACCCCCAGGAACAAAGTATTCCAATGCTTGTTGTATTACAGTAGCAGGGGTGTTGATGAATTTATCAACTAGATCATCCCACTGTTTTCTTGATACCTCAATTAATTTAGAAAATTCTGGCATTCTTCCTGTGATGTGAATCACCGCACCAATTTTTCCCATGTTTTTAGAAGATGTTTCTAACCATCGCTTAACTTCATTTGAATTTTTTATATTTGATACATGAGAATGAAATTTACTACTAATAGAATCCTGTAGCTCCTTAGGGGTATTTTCTGATATAATACAAACAGCTTTTCCGCCATTTTTCTCTACATGTTTTGCTAGATACTCGACTCTTTCTGCATCGACCTTATCCGTTGCATCAATTGTAAAAACTACTGACATGCCATTAAAACTAGGTTGAGAAACACTTGGAGTTGCCCCTGAAATATGGGCTCTGACTGGATAGAATACTCTATCCCCAGGTATTACCTTACCATTGAGAATTTTTGCCATTTCATCATCTGCAAGACATAAAACGGTTTCAGCAACTTGTGGTTGGGATAAGAATTGTTCATCAGCAATCATTTTAGATGTGTTTAATTGAATTTTCTCAGCAACACTTTGGATTTTTGTTAAAAGATTAGTTAACGTTACAGATAATTTCTTTGGATCCCCACCATTAGTTTTTACAAAGTTTTCAGATATTTTTGTAATCCCTTGGCTAATGACTGATTCTTCTTCACCCAATAGCGGAACAATTTCTTTATTTACTGATTCTACCTCAATTGGTGAAAGATCTTCAAATCCACTTACACGAAAGAACTCTGCTGCAGCTTTTGGATAGACTGTTTTGTAAATTCTATCAGAGTGAACTGGCCCAGGATTTGTAGCAATTGAGATGATTCCTTTTTCTACTAACTCCCAAGACATTGCCTCTGCTAGTCTGTTTTTTGCTCCTTGTGATGCAGTGTAAGGGTCTCTGAATCTATATGGACGCTGTTCAAGTGGCCTTTCTTCTGCAAAAAAGGTTGAAATTGTAATTATCTTTCCACCCTTTTTCATTACTTTGAGGGCCTGAACTGATGTCCAAAATGTTCCTGTAAGATGAATCGCTACAGTGCTTTTGAACTCATCTAAATTATTATTTGCAAAACATGTTACCGGACCTGAAACCCCCGCATTATTTACTACTACATCCACATTGATTTTTGAGCCTGCAAGAGAATCAAACATATCACTAATACCTTTTTCATCACTTACATCCACTCCTGCAAATATTTGTACAAATGCATTACTTTGAACTTTTAAAATTATTTCATCAAGAATTTTTTTAGTTTCTTCTAGAGGCTCGCTTCGTCTTCCAAGAATTATCACACTAGCTCCATTTTCTGCAAACTTTTTTGCAATGGCTTGTCCTATACCAGTTCCGCTTCCGGTAATAAGGACAACTTTATCCTGAAATTTTAACATTAACAAAATAATGAATTTTTTGTATTATTTAATTGGATCATCTATTGCTGAATTAATCTTTATTTGAGGGATAAATTCATTATATAACATGCATGATTCTGAACCTGATACTTTTGTACTAAAGACATATCCTCAACGATTAAGTGAAATTTTATCTAAAATGGGTATAGAATCTAAACCAAAAGATATTGGAACTGATGACATTGAAAAAGGAGATTATTACAGCAGATACTTTACCCAAACCCCTCGAATGGTTACCAATAAGGGGTGCTTGGAGATTAAAAAAACGAACATCGACGCTGTACAAATAATTCAAAAAGGATAAAATATGCAAGATCCAAATCCACTTCCTTGGGGCGCACAAGACAGATTTCAATCACATTACATTGTTCGAAAAAATACTGCAACAAAAAATTCTGATTTTGTAGCTAGAACCATTCTTTCGACTCAAGGGCATTTTGGCTCAAAAAAAATTAAAGGTATAAAATGGGGTGGTGGGGAGTTGGCAAAAACACTCAATGGTGATTCTGCCCTTACTGAAATGATTCAAAAACAATCAGTTAATGATGCTACTATTTTTGTTGATCCAACAGAAAATGCTGTAAGAATTTATGGAAAATGGAAAAACAACTTTGAATTTGGAGTAACAAAAGAATTATTTGAAATCTATGATAAAATAGCAGGACACATTAAATCTCTTTAAGCTCTCCACCAGTCAAGTGCTAAATAATTTACATCGTCTTTTCCATGAGGTATTGCTAAAATGAATTGTTTTCTAACAGTAGTAGCTAATCTTCCTGCAAGTACTACTCCCGTTGATGATATAGAATCAGTCATGTTGTAAACCTGTACCAAATAGGGCGCATGATCTATTCCAGGACCTTTTTGATACACTGCAAAATCGCATCCAAATTTTATTCCTGGATTGATAATGTATCCTTTATCTCTAAAATTTTTATACACTAGAAATTTTTTATCAAAATTATGATATTCTTTTTTACAGATTTCTAACATTTCCCTTTCTGTAATCTTTTTTTTCTCTTTGTAAATACTAATTATTGATTTTTGAAGCAAATAACATCCTTCCATAAGATCTAAAATAAGCGGAACGTTAATCTCATCAATCTTTGGTTTTGGTATACCAATTGGTTTTCCATAATACCCATTTGCAAAAAGTTTTTGAGAATCCTTAATATTCCACACAACAATTCGGTTATCGATTAATTCACTTTTCAAGCTATATGCTTAATGCTAATAGAATAAATGAATCTGAAACCTCTTGGCATTTGTCTGCCATTTCCTCAATACCCTCAATTACGTCTTTCATCAACAAAATTTCTTTAGTATTTGTGACTTCATTTAAAATCTTGATAGTTATTTTTCGATATTTTGTATCAATTTCTCTCTCAATTTTCTGGGTTTCTTGAGCAAGATCTATTGAATTTGAAGAATTTGTGTTTAGACTGCGAATTATTTCATTAAGCTTGTAAACCTCATCTACTACTAGCTCAATTAGTTCGGTAAGATCTTTATCTAAATCTGCAGTCTTTAGTGTCGCAGGTTTAATGTTAGATAACTTGAATGAAATGCCTGTAATGTATCCTGCAATCTCATCCATGGTGTAGGCGGTGTTAAGAAGATTCTCTCTATTCATAATCAGCCCTCCAACATCTGCAACGTCTCGTGTGATCTTTCGGCGAAGTGCCTCTACTTCATCTTCGATACTTACGATTTGTTCAAGAGTATTTTTGACCTCTACCTTATTTTTCTTCATCATAAATTCTGGCAGAGTAGCTAAACTCCTTGCAGCATTTAGAATTCTATTAATTTCATCTTGTAAAACGGCTATGGCTTTTCGCTTTGCCTGAACCTCCAATTCCCCACTGTACATGTACGAAATTTGATATCAATAGAAAGTTAATTTAAACCCTTGTGAAATAATCCCACATCAACAAATTGAATTAGCCTCAATCTGTATTTTGAGAAATTTTTGTTTGACCTTTGTAAAGAGAAATCACCTCTTGATCTGTTGAAGCATTTTCTGGAGATTTTTCTAATCTTATTTTTCCTGTAAATTTTGGAAATCTTAAAGCCAGGCCACTTCCTTTTCGCATTACATCTTGAGCAGTTTTATGAATTGGACTAAGAGTGATTTCAGATGCAACAATTTCTATTACAAGTTCTGGTTCAAACCATACATCAGCTTCCATTTCACTTTTTATTCTGGGATTTTTCTTAAGAGTTACTTTACTTGATAATATTTGATAAAATTGGTCTAAATTCTCATCTGTAAAACCTGTTCCAACTTTACAAATACTTGGGAATGTATCGTGTTCATCATTATAAGTTGCTACTAGTAGTGTTCCATATTTTCCAGTTCTTCTTCCTCTTCCAAAGAACGCACCAATTACCACTAAGTCTAAACTATCTCCTAGATCATTTCTGTACTCTCGTTTTAGCTTTAACCAATTACTTCCTCTTGTACCAGCTCTATACTTTGCATTTAGATCTTTTAGCATTACTCCTTCACATCCTGCATTAATTGAATTTTCTAAAAATTCTTCAATTTCGCTTTCATTAGTTACTATTCTTTGAGGAATTACTTTGGTAAAATTATCTTCAATTACAATACTGTTTAATAATTCACGTCGTTGCTCATAGCCTAAATCCAGACAACTTTTTCCATCTGCATATAAGACATCAAACAAATTTACTGTAATAGGATATTGTAAAACTGCCTTGTCTACATTGTATTTCCTTCTTCTATGCATTAATTCTTGAAACGGTAAAAACTCTCCACTGTTTTCATTAATGGCCACTGCTTCGGCTTCTAATATTATATTTTTTACTTTTAGTGCTTTTGGTATGTTTTCAATAATATCTGGATAATAGCTTCTAATGTTTTCTAGTCTTCTTGAAAAAAGATCCACTCTTCCATTTTCTAAATGAATTTGTACACGTTCCCCATCAAGTTTGTATTCTGCAGCAAATCTGTTGCCCATTTTTTCAATTGCCTCTTGCTCACTTTTTACACGATCAGCTAACATTGGTCTGATTGGACTGAAAACTTTAATTTTGAATTCTTCAATTCCTTTTAGCCCTTCTTTTGCAGCAACTTGTGCAACTTTTCCTAGGTCACTTGAAACATTGTATGCCGCCTCAATTTTTTCCCTATTTGATTTTGAACCTGTATATGCAATGGATAATCCATCTAAAATTGTATTATCTGCAACTCCTAAACGCATTGTTCCAATTAATATTTTTATGATAAATTTTGCAGAAATCGGATTGACATTATTTAAAAGACTAGAGACATAATTCATTTTTTTATCTAGAACGTTTTTTCCACTTCCTTCTAGCTCTGCAATTTTGCACAATGAATCATATACCAATTCTAAAGTTTGATTATCACCTTCCACTGCATCAAATAGTGTCGTTTGTGTTTTTTTTTCAATTAGTTTAGAAACGGCATGTCCCAAGTCTCCGTCCTTTCTATATGCTTCCTCAATTCGCTTGGCTTCGATGGCAGTAGAACGATGAACTGCTCTAATTATTAATTTCTCAGCAACGCCTATCTCAACTCCTTCAAAATCTGGACGTAATTTACCTTGAATCAAATAAACTACCTTGCCAAGTAATTCGGTAGGAGTTTTTTTGAATAAATCTACTAGGTGGTCTGTTAACTCTAATCGTTTTGAAGTATTCTCCATCTTTTCAAAAGTTTCAGCTAGAACAGAAAACTTCACTCTAAATTTTTTATAGGATCCTGAATAAAAGTGAGATGCTAAATGTATCGAACGATTGTCTTTTTCTCGGATTTTGGATTATCTGATACTAGCGCAAAATTGTAAAGTGGATAAGATGTTTTGTATTGTTTCATATAACTCCATGCAACATCATGAATCTTAAACTCTGTACGTATTCCTTCAATGTTTGATTTATTTCCAAATATGTCAAAAACTACAAGGGAATATTTTTTTGGCTTATTATGGGGTTTTGCTCTAAGCAACCATGTAAAGGCAAATAGAAAAACAGCTGCTACGATAAACATTACTCCTATATCTTTAAAAAATCCCCCGATTGTATTTGGAATCGTTTGACTAAATAATACTATGATAAAGTTGGAAAAAGTCACCACTCCAATTGCAGTTAGTATGAAAAACCTAAATTCAATCAAGGGCTTTAATTTGTCCATTTTTGCCATTATATATCGCGCTTCTATTCTTTTAACTCTTTGTTAACAAAAAAACAATGATTGAAATTTTTCATTTAATGAGGTAAAAATTTATGATAATTTGTTTAATCTGGATCTTCATATCGCCCTTTTGACATGCCACCTTTATTTGAGGAGTCAGGTAAAGACTTCATCTTACTCTCTAAAACTCTCATCCTATCTTTATAACCTTCAGCATATTCTAATTCTGAAGGAATAAGCGTTGCAGGATGAATAAATCCCTGACTTCTAATTGCCATTGCTTTTTTAGTGGCAATTTCTCGTATGTAGTCCCAATCTGGAGTTGAAAAACCATCATACGGCCCAATTAGTTTTCCATTATGCATGCTAAACACAAGTGCCTCGACAATTGGAATACAATAGTTAATTGTCGCAGCCGAATTAAGTTTGACTGGCATTAACGGCATGTGGTGGCTTCCTCTTGTATTTCCTGCCACATAATGCGGATTATTAAAAGCACTTCCTGCTTCTTCTGTTGCTGGGAAATTTTTTTGAGTTCTAACTATACAAATTGGATCATCTTTCCCAACATATGTGCCAGCTATGTTGTGTAATCTATCCGTCGATGCAGAAACAATGGGTTCATTATCCTTCGTGTAAATAGATGCAACTACATACCTACCAGGATACATTAAAGCAGCTTCAAGTGTTGGTTTATCTTCCCACAAATTCAGCTCAGCAATTTTTCCCTCTTCTACATCCATGACATTAAATTTTACTCCTTTTGCAAGTGATTTGTTAACAATTAATCCAGTATTACTTAATGAATCTACAAACATTCTATAAAATGGGTAGTTGAATGCTCCTGGCTCTGTCTTATCTGCTGCAAATATCGTAAAAGCCTCGTTTGGTCTCTCTTCAAATTCTAATTCAGCAACTCCAGGTCCCATCCCTTTTACATTTCCAGAAAATGAATCCTTTAGAAGATCTTGTCCTGCCCCATAGAGCCCTTCTTGTTTTGCAACTTGTGTTCCAGCCTCAAAGGCTTTCCATGCAAGCTCATGTATTTGTTGATTATCTACCCCTTTTGTATGGGTCATAACAATGTGAACATCGTCTCCACAATAACCAATATACGTATCAATTAACAGATCCTTTGAATTTTCAACAATTTTTCTTACTGCATCTAATAATCCATCGCTTGGCCTTGTATGGCCCCCTATGCCACCAACATCTGCTTTTATGACCGAAACAGTAATTTTCATGGCTTGATTCAGTTCCCACTTTGATTTATGTCTAATTCACCAAATCTTTAGTGAAAAAAAATTGAAAAAAAACTTATTTTTTTTCAAAATAATCGAAATGGTAATAAAACCCCTCTCACTACGAAGTCGATATGGCAGATAAACCACACTTAAACTTGATAATTACTGGTCATATCGACAATGGCAAGTCCACTACAATGGGTCATTTCCTGATGGAACTTGGCGTAGTTGATGAGAGAACTATCGCCCAACATGCAGAAGAATCAGAAAAAACCGGAAAAGGTGACTCCTTCAAATATGCTTGGGTAATGGATAATATCAAAGACGAACGAGAACGTGGTATTACAATCGATCTTGCTTTTCAAAAATTTGAGACTCCAAAATACTTTTTCACTCTAATTGATGCTCCTGGACACAGGGATTTTATCAAAAACATGATTACTGGTGCATCTGAAGCAGATTGTGCTGTTTTGGTTCTATCTGCAAAGGAAGGCGAAACCGATACTGCTATTGCTCCAGGTGGACAAGCCAGAGAACATGCCTTTTTACTCAAAACACTTGGCGTAAACCAAATAATTGTCGCAATTAACAAAATGGATGATAGTAAATATTCTGAAGATGCATTCAAAAAAGCAAAAGCAAAGGGAGAAGCACTAGTCAAATCCGTAGGTTACAAACTTGACCAAGTTCCAATCATTCCAGTATCTGGTTGGATTGGCGATAACCTAGTCAAGAAATCAGAAAACATGCCTTGGTGGACTGGTAAGACCTTACTTCAAACATTTGATGACTTTACATATCCTGAAAAACCAACAGGTAAACCATTACGTGTTCCTATTCAAGATGTTTATACAATTACTGGTGTAGGTACAGTGCCAGTAGGCCGTGTTGAAACTGGTACAATGAAGCCTAATGACAAAATTATCATAATGCCTTCTGGGGCTATTGGTGAAATTAAATCAATTGAAACTCATCACACTGAAATGCCATCTGCTTCTGCAGGTGATAACATTGGTTTTAACTTAAGAGGCATTGAGAAAAAAGATATCAAACGAGGTGATGTCATGGGAACTCCAGACAAACCACCAAAATGTGCAAATGAATTTAGAGCACAAATTATTATTATACACCATCCAACAGCTCTTGCACCTGGTTATACTCCAGTAATGCACTGTCATACTGCACAAGTGGCAGCTACAATTGTTGCATTTGAGGCAAAAATTAATCCAGCAACTGGAGCAGTAGAAGAAAAAGATCCAAAGTTCTTAAAAGTTGGTGATTCTGCTATAGTTCGAATAAGACCAGTAAGACCTACTCCAATTGAATCCTTTGCAGAATTTCCTGAATTAGGAAGATTTGCACTCAGAGATATGGGTGCTACAATTGCAGCAGGAATTGTTAAAGATATTACTGAAGAATACAAACCATAGTGGGTTAGTGGATTGACCCAATCTGCTCGCATTAAACTTACAAGCACAAGCTTGCCAAAATTAGATGGCGTTTGTACAGAAATTATGGGCATTGGTGATAAAACTGGTGTCAAAATAAAAGGACCTACTCCACTACCTGTAAAACGATTACACATCGCAACAAGAAAATCTCCCTGTGGAAGCGGTACTGAAACATATGAAAAATGGGAGATGAGAATGCATAGAAGAATTATTGACCTTAGTGCAGATGATAAAGCAATTCGACAACTAATGCGACTAAAGATTCCTGATGATGTCTATATCGAATTATCTTTAACCTGATTATTTGTTAGCCTTAAATTATAGAAAATTATGATTATAGATATGGCCGAAGATATTCCTGAAACAGCAGTCGAAGAAACTCCACTTGATGCACCTACAGAATCTGCAAAATTTGATGTAATTTATTCTTGTTTGAGATGTGGCACAAATGTTCCAAATACTGAATTATCAAGATTGCCAGAAATAAAATGTATATGTGGATTTAGAGTCTTTACAAAAGTCAGGGCTCCAATAGTAAAAACCGTAAAAGGAATTTAAAACTAAATTCTATCTTTTTTATAACTATGGTGTCTTTGTAGATGAGTACGCATTTCCTCCATGCTTGAAAAAAACTCATTACACTCTTTACAATCGTATGGTAGATCCTTATTATGAACAACTTGTTGATGCTGCATAAATTCCTCTGGTTTTGAAAATTTTTTATCGCATCTATCGCATTTAATTTTTTTAAAAAAACCCATTTATTTATCTCCCTCTTTGTGAGTCCCAACACTTTCTACATAGCTGCCCTTCTATCTTCCACTTTGTTTTAGGATTATATCTGAAAAAACCTAATTTGGCCCCACAAATACTGCAAAATTCTTTTTTTGCTGTAAAATCCTTTTCTTTTTTATCAAAACAATCCTTGCACAATAGTCCTTCCATCTCCCATTGCCATCGTGGCTCCCACAAGTCTGTAATTTTCTTTTTTGCACTACATTTAACACAAATTTGAGTCATCGTTCCTTCAAAAAACTCTTTCATCTTATCCAAATGACATTCAGCACAAAGATGACCCTCGATATTCCATTCCTTTTTTGGTTTATGTTTATGTTTGAGCTCTTTTTTGCAAATGGTACAATATACCGGTGCTCGGCTTAGAAACTTCATTATCTTTTAACCACTTTTTATTCTATATTTAATTTCAGCCTAACCTGCTCTAATTATATCAAAAAGAAATAGTACATACTATCCAATTATAGGTGTGTTTTAATCAAGAAGTTTTTCTACAGCTTGGCTTGCATTGAGCATTCCATGCTTTTTTGCAAATTCTTCAATCTTTTTGAATTCTTCATTTGTAAAACAAATTGGCATTGAATGTTTTTCCATAACTGCTCTTAACATTATTATTTAATATCCTTTGTGATTGCAAAAGATATTTGATACTGACTAAAAACATACTATCATGACAAAAAAGCATCAGATTTTGATAATTGGGCATGATGATGAAGGCTGTACTCCTTTTCATGAAAAACTTGCATATGAAACAGGTTCTGAGATCGCTAAGTCTGGAGCAGTTTTAATCACAGGAGGCCTAGGCGGCGTAATGAAGGCTGCATCAAAGGGTGCACATGATGCAGGAGGTATGACCGTGGGAATAATTCCCCAAGATAAGGCATCAGCTGCAAACGAATTTTGTGATATTGTTATTCCTACAGGAATGGGACATACGAGAGATTTTTTGACTGCACTGTCTGCAGATGGTGTAATAATAATTGGTGGAGGATCTGGAACTCTTACAGAAGTTTGCGCATCATATGTACACAACAAACCAATGGCTGCCTTGAAGAATTCAGGTGATGTTGCTGCAAAATACGCCGACACGTATTTGGATCATAGAAATAAAGTCAAAATCCATGGGGCTGATTCTCCTAAGGAGGCAGTTAAGTATATTCTAGAACAGATATCTAAATAAAACGAGTTTATTTTTTCTTTAAAACTGAACTTTTAGAAAACTATTTCAAATTTTGTATACATGGATCATAATCCTTATGAAATTCCATATGTTGTTCCATTGTTATCTTTTGATGTTCCGGGCTCATTGCAAAATCAAACATTTCCTCACATGATAATCCATCCCAAGGATTATTCTGAAGGGAAGCAATACCAAAAAATACAATTATTGAACCTACAGTCACTGCTATTATTGTAATAGCAAACAAATAGGTTCGTCTCATTTACGAATTATCAAAAAATTGACATATAAATTAATAATTAACATTTCATAAAAAATGTTAAACTCAAAGCGATTTAGTAAAATGGTATTAGAGCAAATTACTTCATAGAAATAAGCAGTGGATCTGGTTCATAAAATTGACCATATTTTTGTGCAAGATGTTCTAATTCTTTTACAATGTTTGAGATTCCATATTCTTTTGCTGTTTCAAAAAGTGGTTTTTTAAGCCCTAGGCCTAATCTTGCAGCATTTTCAATCTCTTGTATGTCGCTTGCTTCTTTTGTAACTAACCACGCTGCATTGTTTAGAATGTTTGCAAGTATTTGTATTGGATTACATTTTTTTGCAAGATCTTCAGATAGTGATACTCGTTCATACTTTTCATCAGAGTATTTATAAAAACCTTCGCCCGTTTTTTGCCCTAGCTTTTTTTCATTATACAACTCCTCAATTTTTGGATGTGGTCTGATTACCTTTTTGTCTCTTTGATGCATTTCTATTGTTGCCTTGTGGATTACATCCATTCCTGTAAAGTCTGCTAGCTCAAATATGCCCATTGGGAATCCAAGCTTAAACTTTACTGCAGAGTCAATTTCTGTTAATTGAATTTCCTGTCTATCCATAACATAACATGCCTCATGTACTAGAGGAATGAATAATCTATTTACGATGAATCCTGGAACATCCTTTCTACATACTACTGGTTCTTTTTTGACAGATTTTACATAGTCATTTGTAAGTTTGATAACTTCTTGAGAAGTTTTTTGGCCTGGAATTATCTCAACTAATTTCATTAATAGTGGCGGATTAAAAAAATGAATTCCAATAAATTTTTCTGGTCTGCTAGTGGTGTTTGCAATCTCTGTAATTGGCAGTGTACTTGTATTTGAGGCAAAAACTACATTTTGCCCTGCAACTTTATCTAGTTCGGCATATACTTTCTTTTTTAATTCCATAATTTCTGGAACTGCTTCAATTACTAAATCGCAATCTTTGACTGCTTGTTTTAAATCAACAATTGGTATTATTCTAGAATAAATATCATTAGCCTGATTCTGTGTAATTTTTTCTTTTGAAACAAGTTTGTCAAGGCTCCACTTTATTTTCTCCATGGCTTTATCCAAAAACTGTTGCTCTATATCTCGAAGAACTACATTGTATCCAGACATTGCAGAAACTTGCGCAATACCATGACCCATAATTCCTGAACCTAAAACGGTGATGTTTTTTATTTCCACAAATCTTGGATCAGTCAGTATCCTTTATAATGTATATCTAAATTTCTTATTCATATTGGGACTATTCAAAAAAAAGCAAGACAAGAATACTACAAAATGTAAAGAATGTGGATTAGAACTATACGACCCAGAGCGCCTCAAGCGCCATCTAAAAAAAGCACATGGTAATGTACCAGAGAAAAAACTCGACGAAAAGGGTGGAGTTTCTGAAGGCGGAATGTGGTAAAACGAATGATTAAGCTAACCGACTCTCAAAGATATGGTGCCATATTTGGTGGTGCATTTGTTCTAGCAGGAATAATTTTATCTACAGTAGTTTTTCCCTTTTGGAATTTGATACGAGAAGATGTTTTTGAGGAATCAACAATTCTTTCAAACATTGATGGTACATGCTATGCTAACACTTCTGATCAAATTCCTAAAACTATCGAAAACTGTAAACTTGAACCAGGCACAAATGTTATGCTAAAATTTGGAAGGGATCTTGCATGGGCATCAATAGTTAATCCCTGAATAATTATTAATTTAATAAAACCACCCTAATTTACAGAACTAATGGATTGCATATTTTGTAAAATTATTAAAAAAGAAATTCCAGCTAAAATAATTTTAGAAACTTCAAAATCCTTAGCATTTATGGATGCATTTCCACTAACCAAAGGTCATTCACTAGTAATTCCAAAGACCCACTACGAAAAAATACAAGATATTTCTTCTGAAGATAACGCCGATTTGTTTGAAACTGTTCGAAAGACTATTGCCAAAGTTGACAAGATTACAAATGCAACTTTGTTAGCTGTTCACAATGGAAAGGAAAGTGGACAAGAAATCCCTCATGTACATGTTCATCTAATTCCACGAAGCTCAAATGATTCTGCAGGACCAGTTCATAGTATGTTTCAAAATATGCCAAAATTATCTGATATTGAAATAAACCAATTATATGATAAATTAAAGGAATCCTAACTACCAAGGATAGATTCTTTTTTTCAAATCATTATCATGTACATTAATTGCCTTAGTAGGACATGTTTCAGCTGCACTCATAATCTTATTGTACCCTGCTCCTCTTTCATT
>JAQBHA010000014.1:0-21918 GCA_032128215.1 Nitrososphaerota archaeon
AACGTCTCATATTCTGCTCCTGTTATGATGGAATCTAGTGTCGTTGAAGATGGAAAAATCTTAGAATCACGTTTTGTACACATTGGTGATATTCCAGTTATGGTAAGATCAAATGCATGTATTTTGAATAATTTTTCTACGCAAAAATTAATCGAACATGGTGAAGATCCACACGATCCTGGTGGATATTTCATAATTAATGGTTCTGAAAGAGTTATTGTTGGCCTGGAAGATCTTTCATACAATAAAATAATTGTTGATAAAGAAACCGTTGGTGGAAATATTGTATTCAAAGCTAAAGTTTATTCATCAATTGTAGGATATCGCGCAAAACTTGAGTTAATGATGAAAGGCGATGGGCTAATAGTTGCAAGAATTCCTGGCTCACCTGTTGATATTCCAGTAGTTACATTAATCCGAGCTCTTGGATTAGAATCAGACAAAGAAATTGCAGCTACAGTATCTCTTGTTGATGAAATTCAAGATGAACTTGAAGGATCATTTGAAAAAGCGGGTGATGTTCCTACTCCAAAAGATGCAATCGTATACATTAGTAAGAGAATTGCACCTGGAATGTTAGAAGAGTTTCAAATTAAAAGAGCAGAAACTTTGCTTGATTGGGGACTTTTACCTCATCTTGGAAAACATCCAGAAAACAGAAAAGAAAAAGCTCAATTTCTTGGCGAAGCTGCTTGCAAACTTCTTGAATTAAAATTAGGTTGGATATACCCTGATGACAAAGATCACTATGGTAATAAAGTCATAAAATTTGCTGGACAAATGTTAGCGGATTTATTCAGAACAGCTTTTCGAAATTTAGTGAGAGATATGAAATATCAACTTGAAAGATCAGGGCAAAAAAGAGGAATAAATGCTGTCGCTGCAGCAATAAGACCTGGAATCGTTACTGATAAACTCAATAATGCAATTGCAACTGGAAATTGGGGAAGAGGACGAGTCGGGGTTACACAATTACTTGATAGAACAAATTACCTCTCTACAATTAGTCATCTTAGAAGAGTTCAATCTCCATTAAGTAGAACTCAACCTAACTTTGAAGCTAGAGATTTACACGCAACTCATTTTGGCCGAATTTGTCCCAGTGAAACTCCGGAAGGCTCTAACTGTGGATTAGTAAAAAATTTGGCTCTTTCAGGAATTATCTCAGTCCATGTTCCTTCAGAAGAAATCGTTGAAAAAATATTCGATTTAGGAACTGTACATTTTTCCGAAGGAAAAAATGATTTGAAACGTGATGGAGCTAGGGTATTTGTTGATGGGAAGCTTATAGGATATTATCGTGATGGTGAAAAATTAGCAGAATCATTGCGTGAATTAAGAAGAAATTCAAAGATTCATCCTCACATTGGAATTTCTTTCCATAAATCAGAAATTGAAAATGCCACCAAGAGGATATATGTAAATTGTAATGCTGGTCGGGTTTTACGTCCACTTATAATTATTAAAGAAAATAAATCCATGTTAACCCAAGATCTTATTGACAAAGTTTCAAAGAAATTACTGTCATGGAATGATCTTCTTCGAATGGGCGTTATTGAACTAATTGATGCTAATGAGGAAGAAAACTGTTTCATTGCTTTTGAAGAAAAAGATTCTAAAAAGCATACGCATATGGAAATTTTCCCATCCGCAATACTTGGTGCAGGTGCCTCAATAATTCCATATCCTGAACATAATCAATCTCCTAGAAACACCTACGAATCAGCAATGGCAAAACAAAGCCTTGGATTTTCTACTCCAATGATGAATACTAGTACTTATGTAAGACAACACTTGATGCTCTATCCGCAAACTCCAATAGTTACTACTAAAGCTATGGGGTTGCTAGGTTTAGAGGAGAGACCTGCAGGACAAAATTGTGTAGTTGCCGTATTGCCTTTTGACGGTTACAATATTGAAGATGCAATTGTTCTAAGTAAAGCATCAGTTGATAGAGGACTGGCAAGAACATTTTTCTATAGAATTTACGACGCTGAAGCCAAACAATATCCAGGAGGAATGCGTGATAATTTTGAAATACCAAATGCTGAAGATAACATTCGTGGTTACAAAGGAGAGAAAGCCTATCGTCTACTTGAAGAAGATGGAGTAATAGCTACTGAATCACCTGTTCTTGGTGGTGATATTCTAATTGGTAAATCCAGTCCTCCTAGATTTATGGAAGAATATAGAGAATTTGAAGTAAAAGGTCCATACCGACGTGATACATCAATTGGTGTTAGACCCTCTGAAACTGGTGTAGTAGATACTGTAGTTATGACTCAATCAAATGAAGGAGGAAAGATGTATAAAATTAGAGTTAGAGATATGAGAATTCCTGAAATTGGCGATAAATTTGCTTCACGACATGGACAAAAAGGAGTTTTGGGAATTTTAGCTAACAATGAGGATTTACCATACACTGCTGAGGGAATTTCTCCAGACGTTCTAATCAATCCTCACGCATTCCCATCCAGAATGACTGTGGGGATGTTTATGGAATCAATTACTGGAAAAGCCGCTGCTTTAAGAGGAGAACAATTTGATGGTTCTGCCTTTGTTGGAGAAAAAATGGATGAAGTCAAAAAAGTAATGGATGCTACTGGATTCAAATATTCTGGAAAAGAGATAATGTATGATGGCAGAACAGGCAAACCATTTCCAGTAGAAGTATTCATTGGTGTTGTGTATTACCAAAAACTTCACCACATGGTTGCAGATAAGATTCATGCAAGAGCTAGGGGTCAAGTTCAAATGTTAACCAAACAACCAACTGAAGGAAGAGCTAGAGGCGGAGGACTTCGATTTGGAGAAATGGAACGAGATTGTCTTATTGCTTATGGAGCATCCATGATTTTAAAAGATAGATTATTAGATGAATCTGATAAATCTGAAATTTACGTATGTGAAAGATGTGGGTTAGTTGCATATCATGATGTAAAACAGAGAAGATATGTCTGTAGAGTATGTGGGGATAAAGCAAAAGTTTCATCTGTTTCAGTTGCATATGCATTCAAATTATTACTCCAAGAAATGCAGAGCCTAAATATTGCTCCAAGACTAATGATAAAGGAGAAAGTTTAATGTCACTTCAAACCATAAAAGCAATTGATAGTATACGATTCTCAGTTTGGTCACCAACTGAAATTAGAAAATATTCTGTAGCTGAAATCACTGCTCCTGAAACATATGATGAAGATGGAATGTCAGTTCAAGGAGGCTTGATGGATGGAAGACTAGGTACATTAGAACCCGGTCAAAAATGTCTTACTTGTGGAAATACTGCCGCTAGATGTCCAGGTCATTTTGGCCATATTGAATTAGCAGAGCCAGTTTTACACATTGCTTTTATTGATAATATCTACAAGCTTTTACTTTCAACTTGTAGATCATGTTCAAGATTGAGAATGTCTCAAGAAGACCTTGATAAATTCGCAATTATTCGAAAGCGAGAGGCAGCTTATACCATAATTTCTCAAAAGCGAATTCCAGAACAAATTTTAGAAAAAGCAAAAAAAGCAAAAGAATGCCCTCATTGCGGTAAACCTCAATATGATCTAATTTTTACAAAACCTACAATCTTTATTGAAAAAACTGAAATCGGTGAAAATAGATTACTACCAATCACCATTAGGGAGAGATTTTCACAAATAATTAACGAAGATCTTAAACTCTTAAGTTATGATCCAGATACTGCAAGACCAGAATGGTTCATTTTACAAGCTCTCCCAGTTCCCCCAGTTACAGTTAGACCTTCAATCATTTTAGAAACTGGAATTAGATCCGAAGATGATCTAACCCACAAAATGGTTGATATCATTAGAGTGAATCAAAGACTAAAAGAAAGTAAAGAAGCAGGAACTCCTCCACTTATTGTACAAGATCTAGTTGATTTATTACAATATCATGCTACGACATATTTTGATAATGAGGTTTCAGGAATTCCACAAGCCCACCATCGTTCTGGCAGACCTCTGAAGACTTTAACTCAAAGATTGAAAGGAAAAGAAGGAAGATTCCGTGGTTCACTATCTGGAAAGAGAGTTGATTTTTCAAGCAGAACGGTAATTTCCCCTGATCCTAATCTTGACTTGTCTGAAGTAGGTGTCCCTGAATCAGTTGCTATGAAACTTACAATCCCCGAAATAGTAACCGACTGGAATATAGAACGAATGAAAAGAATTGTAATTAATGGCCCTAGCAAATTTCCAGGAGTTAACTACATCGTAAGACCAGACGGTGTAAAGATTAGATTAGATTTTGTTGAAGATCGTCAAACAATTGCTGATAATTTAGAAGTTGGTTATTTAATTGAAAGACATCTAGCAGATGGTGACATTGTTCTATTTAACAGACAACCTTCTCTTCATCAAATGTCAATAATGGCTCATTATGTTCATGTGTTACCTGGAAAGACATTTCGATTACATCCATCTGTTTGTCCACCATACAATGCAGACTTTGATGGTGATGAAATGAATTTACATGTACCACAAAGTGAGGAAGCAAGATCAGAGGCAATATTGTTGATGAGAGTACAGGATCAACTAATATCTCCTAGATACGGTGGTCCAATTATTGGCGCATTAAGAGATTTTATTACTGGTGCATATCTTCTTACCAAAGACGGTACTACCCTTACTTCACAAGAATTTTCAAATTATGCTATGTTAGGTGGATATGAAGGTGAACTTCCTACTCCAGCAACTAAAGACAAAGATGGCCCATTATACACCGGAAAACAGCTATTCTCACTCTTCCTGCCTGAAGACTTTAACTATATAATGACCTCAAAATGGTCAAAGGGAACAAAAGGAATCACAAAAGATGTTGTTATTAAGAATGGTCAGCTTATCAGCGGCGTAATTGACAAGTCATCAATTGGTGCAGAAGAGGCAGAAAGTGTTCTACATAGAATTGCAAAAGATTACGGGAATGCACAAGCAAAAAACTTCCTTAATTCAGTATTGATTATTGTTAAGCAGTACATCACACATTATGGATTCAGCTATGGATATGCAGATCTTGAATTATCAGAAAAAGTTAAACAAAAAATTCTAGATGACATTGAAACTACCTACGAGAAAGTTTACGAACTCACAGAAGAGGCAAAAAAAGGAACTCTAAAACTTACTAGAGGACTTTCTGCCAAAGAGGCACTTGAAGCATACATTGTTAACGAATTATCAAAAGCTAGAGATGCTGCAGGAAGTATGGCTGATCAATCTTTTGATGAAACTAATGCTGGAAGAATTATGGCTACCACCGGAGCTCGAGGCTCATCACTGAATATTGGTCAGATGGCTGGTGCATTGGGTCAACAATCACGTCGTGGAGAAAGACTGCTCACAGGATACAACAATCGAGCTCTACCACACTTTAAAGAACATGACAATAATCCTGACGCTCATGGTTTTGTAAAATCAAACTACCGAGAGGGTTTGTCAGCAATAGAATTTTTCTTCCATGCAATGGGTGGAAGAGAAGGGCTAGTAGATACCGCTGTTAGAACTCAACAAAGTGGATATATGCAGCGTCGATTAATCAATGCTTTAGAACATATCAAATTAGAATATGATTTTACTGTAAGAGATCCGCATGGACACATTGTACAATTCTTGTATGGTGAGGATGGAATTGATGTTGCAAGAAGTGATCATGGAGAAGCATTTAACGTTAACAGATTGATAGAATCGCAAACAATCATTGATACTGGTAAAAAATCTACAAAGGATGAAACAAGTGAGCTTGCTAAAAAATATACAAAAACCTTCAATTCTCGTTTGAAAAATTTAGTAACCGAAGCGCTTTTAGATGCCAAAATAAGTAAAGAGGGAATTGAAAAAGTTTGTAAGAAAGGTCTTGATCTTTACAATAAAGCTCAAGTTGAACCAGGTCAGGCCGTAGGAATAGTTACTGCTCAATCAATAGGAGAGCCAGGAACTCAGATGACTCTGCGAACATTTCACTTTGCAGGAATTAGAGAACGAAACGTAACTCTTGGATTACCTAGATTAATTGAGTTAGTAGATGCTAGAAAAAAACCAGTTACTCCAACTATGGATATTTACCTTGAAAAAGAATCAAAAACATCACGGGAAAAAGCAATTGAGGTTGCTAGAAATATTTTACAAACCAAAGTTAGTGCATTAATTACTGAAAGTGAAACCGATTATTCAACTGAAATTAAACTACATTTGAATGCTAATAGATTGAAAGAGCGAGGTTGTACCGTAGAAGATGTAGATGCAGCACTTGAATCAAATAAAAAATTTAAAAGCGAAATAAATGGACTCACTATAACTTTAAAATTAGTAGACGAATCTGATGCCCCAACTGCTATTACAATTAGAAATAAGATTCTAAATACAACTGTAAAAGGAGTTCCAGATATCGGCCGAGTTACAATTGTGCAAAAAGATAATGAATGGGTTATACAAACAACTGGATCTAACCTTGCAAAGGTCTTAGAAGTTAAAGGAATAGATAAGAAAAATGTTAGAACCAATAATGTATTTGAAATTGCAAGTACATTAGGAATTGAGGCTGCTAGAAATGCCCTAATTAATGAATTAAGTTCCACTCTTGAGGATCAAGGTTTGGAAGTTGATGTTAGATATCTTATGTTAGTTGCTGATACAATGTGCTCAAAGGGATACATGCAACAGATTGGCAGACATGGAATTGCTGGTACAAAAGATAGCGTGTTAGCACGAGCCGCATTTGAGATTACAGTTCCTACACTAGCACATGCAGCACTTCAAGGTGAGACTGAACGCCTAAAGGGAATTACTGAAAATGTTATTGTCGGTAGCAATATTCCAATTGGAAGTGGAACAGTAGACCTCTACATGCAGATTTCAAAGAAAAGCTAGTGAATTTAATAATTTTTATTTTAAAAATAGGGTATGAATTCTACACAATTATTAAATATTGATAAGAGAGGTGTATCTTCGTGATGGGGTCTAGAACAAAATTTTACTTATTCTCAATTCTAATATTACAATTTTTATCTATTCCAATTTTTGCTGAAGAAAATGTGGATGTTCCAAAGTCTGTTCTATTGGAAACTGATAAACTAGAATATCAAGTCGGAGAAAAGATCATAATCTCAGGTTTTGTTGAAGAAAAAAAGATGCCTGTAATTGCTTTAAGAATATTTGATCCTAATGAGAAAATACTATCCGCTCATGAATTAGAAATTAAAGCTGATGCCACATTCTCAAAAACAATACTACTTGATTCTCCATTCTATGATAAAGAAGGAACATATACAATTTCTGTAAATTATGGAAAGATACTATCCGAAACTAATTTCAAAATGGTATCTTTGGACCAAAAAGATCAACCTCAGATAGAGAATAACGTTTCGACTTTATTTCCTGAAATAATTGTAATGTTTGCAGATCAAGAGATCTATCAAGACGGTGATACAATTACAATCTTTGGGCTAGTTTCTGAAAAAGATGAAGAATCAGTATTGGTTGGAATTTATGATCCCTTTAACACACCTGCAGGATTTTATTTTGGTAAAGTAGATTCTAATCTTGAATTCAAAGTCTCTTTTCTAGTCAAAGCTGGTGTTAATTTTAAGACAGAAGGAATTTACTCTATTTCAGCGTTTTATGGTGATTCAGAAGAAGTTACAAGCTTCGAGTTTGTTAAACAAAATACAAATCAACTTCCTATAGAAGAAAAAAAAACAATTGAGGAGAAAAAAACAATTGATGAGACTAAACAAGCTACACCTGCTGATAAAATTATTGAAAATAAAAATGCTGACCCTGTTTTACCAAATAATAATATGAAAAATTCTCCCACAATTCTTTACAAGAATTTATCTGTTGAAGATGTAGAACTAGGAATAATGCTTAATCAAATTAACTTAAAATGTGATAAAAGCGAATTTGTTGATACAATTACATACTACGATGGCATGGGTCCTGCATTACTTCGTCTTTGTAAATATAGTGACGCTATCTCTTATTATGATCAATCCCTACGCAAAGAACCAAACAATGTTGATATTTTAACAAACAAGGGATCATCTCTTGCCAAAATGGGAATGTATGATGAAGCTATAAACAATTATAATTTAGCTCTTGCAGTTAATCCTACAAATTACTTTACGTTAAATAATAAAGCTAATGTATTAGCTAACTTGGGTAATTTTGAAGAATCATTTTCATTATACAAAAAAGCAATTGATGCTGGTGGAAATAATCCAATTGTTCTTCAAAATCTTGAAAAGGCTTTAGATAAATCAACTACTTTACAAATAAAAAATGAAGCAATTATTCACAAAATTGCTACACAGCCTCAAGATTCAACTATGGAATTAGAAAAAGATTTGATTAAAACAAATAATCAGCAAACAGAAAACATCTTTGTTCAACTCGAAAGTTTTTTAACATCAATTGGAAATTCTTTTTTTAGTTTTCTTACTTAATTAATCAAACTTTTCTTTACTAAAAATCAATATACTAAGGGTTTTTTCAACTTTGAGCTTCAATAAATCTATAAAGGTCTCAAATCGATAGAAAAATACAAAATATGCAGAGAAAAATATTAGAAAAAACATTAAAAGATGCGATGAACGAAAATACCAGTATTCTGGGAAGTAAACAAGTACTGAATTCAATAAAAAATTCTAAATTAGTTATTCTCTCTCAATCAGCACCAAAAAAAATAGCTGATAAAATTCTTGAACATACAAAAAAAGAAAAAATCTCAACCCTACATTTTGAAGGTACATCAGTTGCTTTAGGAAGACTGTGTGGATTACAATTTAGAGTCACAACACTTTCACTCACTTCATTGAGTGACGCAAATATCACATCAATAATGAAAGAATCTGAAACAGAACAATGATGATAACAAACCCAAACTTTTCTAATGTAAGTTTAAATGAGAGCGAGATGGCTCCGTGTCATAAATAGGAATATCAATGCCACAATCAATTAAATTATCAACTGATCAAATGCGTCTAATGTCTTTGTTTCAAAATGTAACTGGAGCTACTGCTAGAGATTGTGTTGAAGATGAAAAACAGGATCGAGTTATTTTTGTTGTTAATGAAGGAAAAATGGGTCTAGCAATAGGGAAAGGTGGTTGCCATATCAAAAACCTCCAAAATATTGTTAAACGAAATGTTGAACTTGTAGAATATACGGATGATCCAACAAAGTTTTTAAAAAACATTCTTAATTCAAAACTAGTGTCTGAAGTTAAACTGAATAAAAGAGACGATGGTAGTTTACAGGCAATAGTTATAGTTGATGCAAAAAAGAAAGGCATTGTAGTTGGTCGAGAGGGACGCAATGCAGAGAAGGCTAGACTTTTAGCAAAAAGATATTTTGAAATTTCAAGTGTCTTAATTAATAGTCCAGAAAGAACATTGGAGTGGTAAAATAATGGCAAAATCTCCTCTAGGTCTGTTTGCAGGTCGAGTTTTAAAAGCAAAAAAGAAAAGACAACGTTGGTCTATTGCTGTTTTTAAAAGAAGAAAGCTTGGTTTAGATAAAAAAGCCAATCCATTTGGTGGTTCTCCTCAGGCTAGAGGAATTGTTTTAGAAAAGGTAGGAATCGAAGCTAAACAGCCAAACTCTGCTGTTAGAAAATGTGTTAGAGTTCAATTAATCAAAAATGGAAAAACAGTTACTGCTTTTCTTCCACGAGACGGCGCAATGAATTTTATTGACGAACATGATGAGGTGACTCTAGAAGGAATGGGTGCAACTCAAGGTGGGGCTATGGGAGATATTCCAGGTGTCCGATTCAAAGTATTCAAAGTAAATGATACATCACTACGTGAGCTAGTTCGCGGTAAGAAAGAAAAACCAAGGAGATAATTTTGGAGCAAACACAGAATTTCCTTTTATTTAGAAAATGGGATTTATCAGATATTGAGATACAAGATATTGGTCTAAAAAATGCAATTTCTTTAAAAAAAGTAATAATACCTTTGACCTTTGGTCGTTCTGCTCTCAAACGATTTAACAAAGCAGAAGTTAACATTGTTGAAAGATTAGCTAACAAACTTATGCATTTTGGAAAAAAATATGCCAAAAATACCGGTAGGATGGGAGGAAAGAAAACACGCACTATCAATACAGTAAAAGCTGCCTTTGAAATCATTCATCTTAAAACTGGTAAAAACCCAGTTGAAGTTTTGGTAAGGGCAATAGAAAACTCTGCACCAAATGAAGATACTACTAGAATAGTATACGGTGGTACAGTTTATCACGTTTCAGTAGATGTAGCTCCTATTAGACGAGTTGACCTGGCATTACGATTCATTGCAGAAGGTGTTCGTGATGCCACATTTTCTAATCCGAAAGCAATTGAGGAATATCTAGCTGAACATCTAATTAGTTCTTCAGAAAAAGATCCTAATGCTCCTTCAATTAAGAAAAAACACGAACTTGAAAGAGTTGCACAAGCATCCAGATAATTAATTTAAATTTTACAAGTAGCCCGAGGCAGATTCGAACTGCCGTCCCCGCGTGTCCACTCATATATGATCCAGAGCGCGGAATCCCTAACCTTGAATTAATTTGGCCACTAGACTATCGGGCTACCAAAGACGGTTTGCGTATGTTAGAATATAATTATTTGGGATATCTAATTTCAAAAGTATTAACTAATCATACTAACTTCATGAATCGCAGTTGCATAATCACAATTGGCTTTTAATCTCATATATGCAATGAGTCTATAATGAATGGAATATAGATCATTTTCTTTGATAATAATTCCTTTTTGTAAAAGTGATACCAAACCCCTAGATGTTATTGAAATTTCAACAACTTTGTTTTTACAAACTTCATTCCGTTTTTTTTGGTATTGTTTTAATGTAAATGATATATCGTTAATTTCTAATATTAATGGCCATACAATTTCATGCCAAACAAATCTTCTATTTTCAGTAGCAGATGCATATTTGCCCTTTTCTCTCAACATTAATAATAACTTTAGATGTGGTTATAATTGAATAGTTGTCTCAAAAAGAAATTGAAGAATCACTAACTCTTTTGGAAAAAGATTGGGAAATAGATCCTATACTACGTGATCTGGTTTTAGGAAAACGTTCTGATATTGCAGATCATACTGTAAAAATCAATGATGTAATATTTCATCTTCCATTTTTAATGAATGAAAAAAAATTTGTCTTGTGGAAATGTTTCTGGCCTGATTGTCATAATTGTTGTGATAGACAAGGTAGACTTCCTTTGACTTCTGATGATCTAATTACCATTGGCAAAGGATTAAAATATGAAAAAGTTTCTGATTTTATAAAAAAAGAAACACTTGTTACTTCTTGGAAAGAAAAAGGTTCCTCAGATGATACAACCTCTTTGATTACAATTAATCTAAAACGAAAAGAAAACGAAACAGAATCTGATGATGGAACACACATCTCATGTAGATTCCTAGATTCGGAAGGAGGATGCAGTATGCATCCAGCCAGACCTGGCGTTTGTTATCTTTATCCATTTTCTACTTGGCTACAAAACGAAAAAGGTACTGCTCGTGTGCATGCATCATTTCAATTTACTGGAGATTGTCCTGGCTTTTATCTTGCAGATTCTACAAGCCAAATGAAGGAAGTCTTTGATGACTATTCTAAAATTATTTATGATTATAATATGAAATCTGCTAGAACTATACGCGAAGGTTTTAGTTCAATTAATTTTGGCTAATTTTTTTTAAAACCACGTAGATTGAATCATTTTTTTCCATTTCAGTAATGGCCTTTATCTCTAAAATCTCAAAATTATTTCCAATTATTTTCTTTAATGTATTTATTTCGTAATACACCCAGAGCAATCCCCTCTTTTTTTCAACTTTATTTCCACTCCAAAAACAATGAAAGGCAATTCCATTTTGGTTTAGTAGTTCCTTTTGTCTTGCAAAAGATTTTTTGAGGTCTGTTTTTGTTAAATGATGTAATACTTTGTTTGAATAAATGCCACCGAATTTCCTCTCTGTAAGAATGGTAACTGCATCTAGCTTTAGCAAATCTGCATTTTTGTTATTTTTTTTATATCTATCTAGGAAAACTTTCGAACTATCAGAGCCTGTAACTTTGTAAGTTTTTTTGAGAACATCCAAATCTCTTCCAGGACCTATTCCTATCTCTAGTAAAGTTGCATTTTTTGGAAGGTATTTTTTTAAAATTTTGATTAGCTTTTTACCATCCCAGTCTTTTGACCTTTTGATGTATTCTTCTATTCCTTTTTTTGTATTATAATATCCCATTTTTGCAAAAAATTATGCTTTTGCGACTTTCATTAGATCACGCATATGAATTTCCATTCCAAACCTTTTTTCGTTCTTTTTCATATAACGGAAAATAGATAGTACATCAGCTAGTGATTTTATAATAGAGAAGTTTTTGTGAATCTTTTTTCTAACAAATTTGAATACTTTACCGTAAATCTTATAGTAATCGTCTACTGCTTTTTCATATTTTTTTGGATCGTTCATGTGTTCTAGAAAGATATCTGCACAAATCATACTTGGAATGATTCCCTCACCTAGAAGTGGGTAAACAGTTCCAATTGACTCGCCAACTCCTACTACTTTGCCGTGATAGAATGGTTTGCAAAGATCTGGTGTTGCTAGTCTGATAGGCCTTCCTACAGTTTTTGTTATTTTTCCACCATATTTTTTGAAGAACTTGTCTGTTTCTTCTACATGTTGTTTATTGTAATCACCTGCACCAATATGTGCTAGCTTTTCTCCTAATGGAAAGTACCAAAAGTATCCACTCATTCCTGGAAATGGCTTTATTAGAAAATCATCAAAGGGAACCTTGTCTTGGTATTCAATTTTGTATTCATATGTAGGTAAGAAAAAATCTTTTTCTATCTTTGGCAAATACATTCTGTGAAATCCTGTACAGTCAACAATTAGGTCATATTCCGATTCTAGCTGTTCTAGATTTGGTGCTTCTCCATATCTAACATCACTATCTTTTATGAAATCTTGAATTAATCCAATTTTATTATATGTGCATAATCCGTGAAGACCAATATCAAATTCAGTTTGGTTATTCATTATAACATGCATTTTTTTTCCGTCATGGATGACATAATTTGAAAAATCTATTCCAACCTTATCGCATAGCTCAGTCATTGTACTTTTGATTGTACCCCAGGCGCAAATAGAATCATGCTTTTCTTTTTTTGCGCGCTCGTATCCTACTACTTTATGTTCAGAATTTTTTAGTCTGGCCATAAGATAACTGCCAGCGACGCCCATACCCATTATTGCAATATTCAATTTAGCTTTTCTTGGTTTTAGGTGTAATAAATAGGATTTTTCTATATTGCTGATTGCTTTTATCAGGCTCTCAAACCATAAAAAAGATACAGTATAGGTACGGGCCTTCTTTTTTTTGAAATTTTTTACCTTCTTATAAATACCTAAAATACTCTAAATAGGAATACAAATTATGGTAGCTGCAATCATTATCCCATTAGTAGTTGTGTCAATCATTGGAATTACAGGATATGCAATCTATAGATTTGTAATTTATGATTTTTTATGTAACAAAACTGTTAATGAAACACTTAGAAAATACAACATCAAAAAGACTCAATCCCAAATTATTAAAGAATATCATCAAAACAAAGGAGAAACTATTTCAGAAAAAGAAGTCTTTCATCTACAAAAGCATTACAGACAACATGAGCCTGAACAATTTCTTGCAATGTATGATGCAGTCCGAAAAAATCAACAAACGGATGATAACAGCTAGCTTATAATTAAAAAAGAATTATGGTTGAGTTGGAATTTGTATGAATGGAGTTCCACCCTGCCCTACAACAAGTGGTAGTTTGCCATCCCATGTTTGTATTTTGAGCCATTCTAAATAATATGGATTTTCTGCCAATGCCGCATTGATTATTTTGATTGCTTCTGCTTCACCTTCAGCTTCTGCTACGTTTGCTGCAGCGATACCTTTTGCCTGTTGTTCTTGTTGTCTTGCTTCAACCTCGATTCTTCTAAGATCATTTTCTGCTTTGAGAGCTTTTTGTTCGGCTTCAACTTTAGATTCTATAGCTTGTGAAAATAGTGGAGAGAATTGAAAATCAGTAATGGATATGACATCTGTATTGATATTATATGGATTAAGACGAGCAGTAATTTCTGACTCTATGTCTGATTTTACTAGTGGTCTTTTTGTGATTAATTCTTCTGCGTTATATTTTGCAGTTATTTGTTTGACCACTTCTTCTACTGCTGGCTGAATAACTCTATTTTCATAATCTAGCCCTACTTCTTTGTACAAAATATTTACCGAGTTTGCCGCTGCTCGATAATTGACCGTCACTTCAGTAGTTACAGTTTGAAGATCCTTTGAAGCACCAGATGTCCCTTTTACAAATTTGAGTGTTCTAACTTCCATGTTTACAACTTTATCTTGAAATGGCACTACAAAATGAAGTCCTTCTTCTAAAGGTGGAACACTCGTATCCACAGCACTCCAGTGCAGTAAAACTCCTCTGTTTCCAGCTTCTACTATTTGTACTGATGCTGATGAGATTATTGCAATCATGACAAGTCCGATGATACCAATAATTACTAATTTAGCTTTTCCAAAATTTACATCCATTTTTGGTTGCTGATATTTTGACAATATTTTTTTGTTCTTTTTACTATAATTATACCCTGCTAATTTTTGATTACATGTTTTATTTTTCAGTAATTGATTAATTGTTTAATGATTTGGATAAGATATGATTTACTTACAAAAAGACAATGATGAAATAGATATCAATATAATAAATCAATATGGCTGAAAATGAGTTTGTCTGGATTTACTTGATATTTTTACTAATTCCACTAGCAAGAATACTTCCTCGTTTGATAAAGAAATGGAAAATAAAAAATTCTGGCACACCTCAACAGCCATTTGATAATCATATACAGGTCTCAAATAACCCAATCTCTGAATCTTCCAGAGAGACATTTAAAGAACAACCTCAAAGAGAATCAAAACCAAAATCCACTGATATGCTGGTGCTAGGTGAACTTAGCCACGGTACAAAAAACTTTGATGTCCTTCAAAAAAGATTGGAAATTGACAATGAAACCCTTAATTCTGTTTTAGAAGATTTGGAAAACCAAGGATTGATGAGAGTTGAACAAAAACAAGGACTTTTTGGTGCAAAAGTAGAGTTGTATCTCACTGAAGAAGGGGTCAAAAAATATTATTCTTGATTATGTTCTCTTAGTTTTACCGAGCAAACTTGGAACTGAAAATTCTTAATTCGTAGATTTCCTTAGAAAATTCATGAAAGGTCAAGATAAGGGATTTGACTCTGCATACTATCAGAAAAAACGACAAAAAAAGAAACTAAAAAAAGATTAGGTTTATCTAGAATTTAAACAGGGAAATCTTCATCTTGAAAAAAATAAGCATTCATGCAAAAACAAAAGAAATGAAAGTAAACCCAGATTATTTTACAGGTAAGGCAATTTTGCAAGAACTATCAAGTTTAATTAAATCTCAAGAACAAAAAATTTATCATGTTACATTCAAAAACGGGGCTCGAACTAAATTACACACTCACACTGGAGGTCAAATCCTAATTGCTACTAAAGGAAAAGGTAGTCTTGAAATGTATTTAAAATCAGGAAATAACAAATCAAAATTTTCCATCAAAAAAACAGATAAAATCAATCTATCTGAAGGTGATATTGTATACATACCTCCAAAAAAATTACACACTCATGGTTCAATTGATAAAAATAAAGTATTTTCCCATATTGCAATTAATGCAAAACCATCGATTAACAAAGACCCAATAACAACTTGGTATGAATCAGATTTTAAAACTAGAGTAACAAAAATAATAGTTTAGTTTTCAATTTCCTTTCACTTTACAATTCTGTTCTCCTGGGAGACAGTATACTTGAAACTTGAAAAGTTCAGTTTTAGATGATATTCCATCTGTAACATCAATAATTGCTAACAGAGTTTCTACATCATCAAAACTTTGTGGAATTTCCCATGAAAATACAAAGTATCCACGTGAATCTGTATATCCTTTGAATTCTTTAATGATATTTTCGCCATAATCTTCAATGTCAAGAAAAACTCTAGCACCTTGAATTGGTATATCTCCTCGAACTACCTGAATTTCTATTGTATGAGTTATACCACGTCTTACTTGGTTTTCTGAAACAACTTTAATTTCCAAAGGGGATGTTGCTGGCTCTGAATTAGTATCTGTGGATCTAATCTTTAGTTCTGAATCTGATTCATTAGGATTCAAAGTAGCCACATCTGGTCCTTCTTCAAATCTTGTTAGTGGGTCTGCATAATCTGCACGTGAGAATACACAACTAAATGGTCCAATCACCACACCACCATCTGCTTTACATTCTTGTTTCCTAATGTCACTTAGCTCATTCAGAGATATTATAAGAATAAATCCAATTCCCAAAATAACTCCAATAATTATCAAGAGTCTAGTTTCCATTTTCTTTTATTTTGATCTTAAAATGATTTATCTATACTCAGCCCCACAATCTCCAATTGAATCAAACAAATTATTTGCTTTTGATGTAACTTCTTTGATCATGGAATAGTCTTTATCATCAAGGCAAAATCCAAATGTTTTTTCGTTTTCTGATATGTGTTCTGCAATACCTAATCTTACTCCTATAATTGCTCCAGCAACACAAGGGCTATCTATTATGAATCGGGTTGCAACATTTGCAATACCAACTTTATGTTTTGTTGCAATTTTTTCTAAAACCAAGAGAAGTCCTTGGAAGAGATTCCATCCTCCCCAGGCGTCAATCATGTTTTTATATTTTTGTAAGGATAATGTATCCAAGTCTGCCCTTGTTGGTTCAGGTTTTCCTAGATATTTTTTTGAAAAAAATCCACCAAGTAAGGTTCCATAGGATAGTAATTTGATGCCATGTTTTTTGCAAAGGGGGACCATCTTTGCTTCTGGTCTCTGATCCAGTATAGAATACTGCACTTGGTTTGATACAAGCTTGAATCCTTGCTCTACCATTATTTGCATTCTATCAGTATCAAAATTAGTCAAACCTAGATGTTTTATCTTACCTTCTTCTTGCAGCTTTGTTAGATGATGCAATGCATCAAGGTAGCTTTTATCATTATAATCCCACCAATGAAATTGTAAAAGATCAATTGATTCTACATTCATTTTTTTAATTGATTGTTCTATGTAATGGCCCACAATTGACCCAGTCATTGGTCCTGGATTTGGCACAAACTTTGTTAGGGCTTGACTTTTTTCTAGCTCTTCTTTATCTAGTAATTTTCTAAAATCTCCTAGAAAAACTTCTGCTGGACCATAAATGTCTGCCATGTCCCAGGTGGTAAAGCCTGCGTTGTGATATTGGAGCATTTCAGATACAGCAACTTTTCTATCGATTTGCCCATGTCCTCCAGCTACTTGCCACAATCCATTTAGGATTTTGCAAATCTGAAAATCCGGTGCTAGCTCTATTGATTTTTCTTGCTGTGACATGCTTTATTCTAAAAACTTAGGTATTATGAGTATATTCGAGTGGATTGTAAGTTGTTTTTTGCAAACAATGGAATTTATCTTTCTTTGTAGTATGATAATCATGACAGGAAAGTGCCTAAACTGTAGAAAGCGGTTTGACGGAATTTCTAGAACTTACTGTTCATGGAGATGTGCTGAAGCAGATGCCTTGCCCAAAAAATTACATAAAGTGATGTTATTGGATATCGGGCATACAAAAAAACTATGCTAAACGATTCCAATATTTTGTTTTAAAAAACTGGAATTAAAAACGTAGTTGAAGGGACTGGTTACCAATAATCTTACTAGTAACATATGCGTATAGTATATTGATGCTGAAATGACTAAAAAGCAGAAAATACCTGTATCAAGTAAAAAGCCAACAGAAACTGAACAATACTGGAAGGACTATACGGCAGCACTAGTTAGATGGAAGATGGCATATGAGATTTGGTATAGAACTGGAACTGAAGCTCTCAAAAAATATAATTTTGCAATAAAGAAAACGGTAGGACCTGAACAATTTCCAGAAGTCTTAAGCCAAAATTGGGAAAAGGCTTGGATGGAATCAGGCTTGCAACAAATAAAGAAATTTGGCGATGAATGGCAACATATGTTAAAAGCATCTGGCCTTGAATCAATTAATAGATTCAATGAGGACTGGAAAAAATTCTGGGCACAGCCTGGTCTTGATCCGTCAATAACTTATGTTGAGGCTTTTAAACAATTTTCAAAAACATGGCAAGACATGTGGAAAAAATAAATTAATTTTGATTTTTATAATAAAGTTTGATTACTTTATCTACTACTTCATTAGTGTCAGCATCTTTTTCAGCGCTTAAAAGAAGCAAATGATCCTCACCTAAATAAAACGAAAAACGTTTAACTTTATCATATTCAGCCAATGTGTAGATTGTTTTACCAAGCGATTTTGACATATCTTTATGGGACTTCCAATTTAGAGTGGCAAGATTAACTAATTCCTTTTCTGCACGCTCTGAAAGTAAGTCCTGCAAACCATTACGCAAACCTCCTGCAACGCGTTTTGCCCATGAATCATAAACTACTGCAAATCTGATTTTAGGGTTAATTTCTAAAATTTGTGAACAAAAATTTTCATAATCCATTGGTTCTATTATGCGTCTTTTATTATTAGAGTTTTATTTGTCTCAAATCTTTCTTTTGTTCTTAGAATAGGGTGAAACTGTTTATGGTCTAATTTTTGGTTCCATGGTACGAGTCAGAAGGGAGTCACTTTAAAAAAATCCTAATCATACATCATGAGTTTCTTTTCTTCTAACATACTATGAAGATTGTTAACTGAACGATATACATCCTTTTCAGTTTTAGCACCTGTACATACTAATTTGCCAGAAGAAAAAATCAAGATGACAGTTTTAGGGTCAAGCATTCTGTGGATTAAACCCGGAAATTGTTCAGGCTCGTACATACTTCTTGGCAAGCTTCTTGCAGCTTCTTCCAATTGAACTTTACCGCCAAGGTTGATAGACGCTACAATGTTTTGAATTGTAACCGTCGCTTCATTTTTAATTTTGATTTTACCCTTTCTCAAAATTTTCACTACGTTAGCTACTGCATTTCTTGCCATCTCTTCGGATTTTGCGCCAGTACATACCATCTTTCCTGTACGGAAAAGCAATGTAGCAGTCTTTGGGTTTTTTATTCTAAAGACAGCTCCTGGAAACTGGTCTGGGTTCCATTCTACATCAGGAAATTTTTTTGTTATATCTTCTAGGTCCAGTCGTTGATCAATTGTTGCTGATGCTACAACGTTGACTATGCTGATTAGTGGTCTAGATTGAGGCATTATCTTTTGGCTGTAACAAATCTTAAACTTTTTAGCCACAAGTAAAGGCTAATCTTCAAAGTAAATTCATCTGTAATCTCTTTTCTTATCTTCTTGATATTAATATAAAGTATGGAAAAAGAATTCTAACCGAATAAAGGAGTTTTAGACATGAAAGTTGAAGTTAAGAAACCACACAAACTAAACATTTGTCCGTTTAATTAGAAAATCAGAGTTCTAAGCTACTGAGTTTTCTTTAAGGGCTCTATCTCTTTTACAAAAATCACAATACTCTTCTTTTGAATCACGTTTAATTGGAGTTAAGCAATCATGGCAATATTTCATGATTCTAGTAGTTTGATATTGTATATTAAGAATTGTTATAATTTATCGATAATTGTTAAGAAAAACAGAACACTTTAGACACTGTAACCATTTAGCTTGTCATGGTCGTTGATGATAACACTCTAGGGGAGATTCTAAACAGGCTAGATGATTCTATGGATGAGCTAGTAGCCCACCAAAAATTCAAAGATTGGGTAGAAATGGAAGGCTTTCTTGATGTACAATACAAATCACGCCTTGAAAGCATGTTGCAAGGAAAGTCATCTAGTATTGACGACTTGGAATCTGAAATGAAAAATAGGATCACAGCAAGAAAACAACGAATCTTTAACCACTTAAAACATGTACTTCAAAAAGAAGATATTTAGTTACTTGAAATTATTTTGACCCTCTACGGTAAAATCTCATAGAACTGATTTAGACGTTGAGTTAAAAGATCTCTATAGTCTTCAACTTTTTTTACAAACTCCATTCTGGTATTTTTCTCACTGCTGACTAGAATTACAATTTGTTTTACTTTAATTCCTGTTAGTTCTTTGAACATCTCTGAATATGCAGTGGCTTGAATAAAGTGTTCAGTCATCCATTCTTCTTGTTGATGACTTCGTTTAGTTTTGTAATCTATGATAGATAGTTCTCCATCATATTTGGCAATACAGTCTGTTGTTCCTGCTAACTTCATAATATTGCTGTACAATCTTAACTCTGTTCCATGAATATCATTGATTTTTTGTAAAAATGGAATCATATTGTTAAAATGAGCAACTGATAAGAGTCTGTATTCTTCAGTGAATGTTACTCCATTTAGATAATTTTCAATTAATTTATGGGTTTGGGTACCTATAATGGCAGATTCTTGTGTAATGTAATCAGCTGCTATTTCTTGCTCTTTCCAATTTTGAAGATTTTGTAGTTTTTCAGCAGGCATTGTTTTTTGTAGCAATGTTGTAATTGATGGAAAAATATCACCTTTGGGTGTTTGATAATAATGTGCGTTGTCTTTTTCAATTAATTGCGCTTGCTCAAAATTAATTGGAATGTGATTAAATTGTGACATTTTCTTGTAGGTTTTATTATTTGATATAAATCTCTAGAGGATTAAGAATTTTTAGATTGTAAAGTGATTTAGAAAACTTAACTACAAATGATTAGCGCTCTGATAGGCAGAAAAATCAAAGTGTACTATTATTCGGTAGCTACTCTTATCAATTCAGTAATTTGTTTGCCTTTTGCTTGAGGCAGTTCTGATATCCCACCCATCAAACTTTCAGTTACAATGCCTTTGCCTGCAAGTACTTTAACAGCCATCAACGAAGTATTTCCAGCCATACATACCAGCAACGACTTGCCTTTAGACCCTTGCAGAGCTTCACTTAGCTCTTCTGGAATTTGTTGTGTTGCTAATAGTTGATCCACGGTTCTTGCCTTTGGAACAGAGATCTTGCTTTTATCAACTCCAAGAGATTTTGCAATTAGCTCTATTCCTTCTTCGCGTGGAGTATACTGGGTATGAATCCAGATTACTCTATCATAGTCGCCTACGTTTGATACAGCTTCCTGGAGGGAGACCTGAGTACGGTTCTGCTTTTTTGCCATCGCTTCTAGACTTTTTTTGTACTTTTGTATTCCATCAGCAACAATTACAACAAACTTTCCACCGCCACCAAAGTTTGCCATCTGTATCACTGCATAAAGTGCAAGAGCACTACTTTCTCCAATGTCGTGACCTTTGTCTACAAAAAACTTTAGAAGAAGTTTTGCCTGCTCAAAATCTACTTCATGTTGTCCAGCATACATCTCAGGTTCATATAACTTCAAGCCATATGCATTCTTTTTTGTCCTAATTCCTGCAACATCTTGATTACTAGGTGGAAATACTACATGTAGCGACTTTTTTCCATATTTTTTAGATAAATATCTGCTCAAGCCACCAGACGTGCCTCCTGTACCAAAGGTACAGACAATTCTAAAGTCTGCCAGCGAATTTCCTTTTTCATGTAATTGTTGGTCTATCTCAGCTGCGGTGACCGTTCTATGTACATCAATGTTCAGTTCGTTGTCATACTGTTCTGGACAGAAACAACCATAGATCTTGGCAAGAAACTTTGCCAAGTTTATGATATCTTGGCTAGCTAAAAGCGATTGTATCTCAGAGCTTGCTTTATCAAAAATTTCAGGATCAAATCCAAGCTCAGTTAATTGTGAGCGAATATTAACAGCAGT
>JAQBHA010000015.1:0-3343 GCA_032128215.1 Nitrososphaerota archaeon
AGCAATTGCTGTGACTTTACCAGAAACTGCTATCCCACTACTTGCTTCACTAAGACTGGAAATGATTGTAGTCTTTGCTTTTTGAGTTGTTGCGAAGCCCATGTTAAGAACTACAAAGGCCAAGGCTGCAGCTACAATTACAAATGCAATTAGTACAATAGCAGACTCTATACCGATGATTCCACGATGGGTATGTCTATGTCCTTTTTGAATAAGGTTCATTAGATTTGTAATAAAGTAATGTGAGTATATCCTAGAGTATGTTCGATATGATCAAACATTGGTTTTTTGAATAATTCTATCGACTTGAATAAATTTAAAATAATATTAAATATGATACAAAAAATAGATTGTCAAAATTTAGGTTGAAATTGAATGATCGTTTAATTCAAACAAACAATTACCTAAATCGTCTTTCTACACCTTTACGAATATGTGTAATTTGTATCTACGAGACTTGGTAAATTTAATAATTTTAAGTGGAAGAAAAATATGAATCCACATCAGGAGTTAATAGAATCACTTGCGTATTTTGGTCTTGAAAAATCCGATGCAATAGTGTATCTAGGTCTTCTTCAAATGGGATCAGTGACAGTAGGAACAATGTCTACAAAACTAGAAATTGATAGAGGAAAAGCATACAGGTCTCTTAATAAATTGCGCAATTTAGGTCTAGTTTCTACTACCTTTTCTAATCCAACAATTTGTCAAGCGGTAGAACCAGAAGAAGCATTAACAATTATTATTCAAAGAAAAGAAGATGAAACAATAACAATGCAAAAACTTTCAAGAAAAATTGTTACAGATCTTAAGCAAATTGTTCATGAACCAAATGTTTCTGAAGTATCCTCATTTTCAATTATTCAAGGGCGCTCAAATATTTATGCTAGAATTGGGAAATTTATCCAAGATGCAACAAAAACTGTATACCTTGTAACTACTGTAGAAGATATTTTAAGAATGTATCATACCTCTATTCCAGAAAAAATAAAAATTTGCCAACAAAATGGTTCCAAAGTCATGTTACTTTCAGAAACAAAAAGTGAAAATCTTTTACCTCTTATTGAAAGACTTGGTGCAGATGAGACACGAATAGGTAAGCTTCCTTCAAAAAGTAGGATGATTGTAGAAGATCAAAGTCAGCTAATTATGTCAGGTTCAATAAAAGAATCGATGAATCTTAATGATGAAAATGATTCTATTTTATACACAAATTCTTCTGAGATGATTAACAACATGTTTAGTTTGTGTAGTCACTTGTGGAAAAAATCAAAACCAATTGAGATTATAAAGACAAAATAAATTTTTTAATTAAAATTTTAGCTATATTTTGGAATTGAGATTTTAACAATTTCACTTTCAAAATTGTTTCCATACTTATCTGTAAAAACTATTTTAGCTATTCCATATTCAGTAAAGCCTGATTTGACATCCTTAGTTTTAATTTCCCAAGCATATACATTCTCACCATTTTCACTCTCACCAAATGCTTCAAAAGATTTTTCATAGTTAATTTTTCTTATAGAAAAGGCATCTAGATATAAAATTCGATTTTCATCATCCATTATTACAATAGATATTGTTCCATCTGGCTTTACAGAGTTATTGTTTATGTCAACAAGTTTGAATTGTAGCTGATACAAATCAGTATATTTATGCCCCTGTACTTTAAAGTCTTCAATTCTATCAATTTTTGGCGAAACTATAAGATCTTCAGGTAGAGGTTTTAGTTTAGTAAGAGGTTTAGATTGTATTTTAGATTCCAATGTTAGCACATTGTTTTCAACTAAATATTGTAATGCATCTATGAAATCTTGATCACTTAGTTTACCTTGACCCCACCATAGAGTAGGTACCTTAATCCAAGACACAACAATTTTTTGTTGTTCGTCAATAGCATCAACAAATATTCCGTTAGTATCTAATTCATCGTGTATTACACATTCATTTGTTAATTCATCCAAAACTAAACCTGGACCACATAAGGGTTTAGAAATTTCGGGTTCTGGAATTACTAGTAGTTTATTTTCTACTAAATATTGTAGTGCATTAATAAAATCTTGATCACTTATTTTATTCTCACCCCACCAAACCGCAGTAGTTTTTAGCCATAAAGGAAGAATTTCTTCTTGAGCTGAAATATTTTCAATTAAACTAGAGAATAAGCATATAGAAAAAAATATTAAAACTGGTAATTTATAATGATTTTTTATCAATCTATCCTTATTTCTTAATTCAAGAATCAGCATTTTATAATAATTATTTTAAAAATTCCTTCTCATATCCAATATGATGTTCAGAATGAACATATAATTTTTTTATTCTTGTATTGGTACTTGTTTAGGTACAGTTGGATTTTTTATTTTAATTGTACCTTTCTTTATTAGCATATACCCCATTAGAATAAGGACTGCTGGGACAATGATTATCACAGGATCAATGCCTCCAATTTCAGGTTTTATAAATTGTTCTTCCTCAGCAAATGCTAAAAATTCAGAAGTTGAATTAACTCTAATAGTTTTGGCAACTGTACTGGGTGAATAATATGAACTGGATAGACTTGCTTTGACATTTACTGCCTTAGCTGAAGTAGAAATAATTGATGCAATTGCTTCTCCAGTACTTCCAGTTTTTGAATCAGATAATTGAAGTATACCACCATCTACAGTCCATTGTACCCCCAATCCTGAAAGAGAGAGATCATCTTGTTTGGCACTAACCTTTACGGTAAACACTTCACCGTTTTCAACAATTTCTGGTGCATTAAGAAGAAGACTAGGAATTAGGCTTGAAATTTTAATATTTATTTTACTTAGTGGTAATCCTTCGGATAACGCAGATATTTCTGTAGTACCACTAGTTTTTGGTGCTGCATCAAATAGAGTATAATATTCTCCTTTTTTGATTGTTAAAGTATGTGGGATTTGAATTTTTGATTCATCATTAACAACAAAAGTTATTTCCATATCTTCGGTTGCAAAAACTGGTAGGTTTTGAGAATTTACAAGTTGAACTGAAAAAACATCATTACTTCCTGTGAAGATTGTTTCAGAATGATCAATGATAATATTAGCTGGTTTTAAAGATAAACTTTCAATTTTCAGGGTAGCATCTGGAAAATCATTTACAGTAAATTGTAAAGTGTCAGAACAAGAATCTATTGCTTTAGTGTTTAACATAATTAAATCATCTCCACTAAAAACTGGTTTGGTTTCTACATCGAAGATTTTACTTGGAGAAACAAATAGATTTGAGTTTTTAGGAAATTTGGTTAATTTAGAATTCTCTGTAAAATATAATACGATTGGAAATTCAGTATCTTTAAGAATTTTAGGAATTAGTG
>JAQBHA010000016.1:0-58783 GCA_032128215.1 Nitrososphaerota archaeon
CAAGTATCAACAGAAATAGGAAGATTAGAGTTTTGTTGAACAATTTTTATCGCTTGTATAATTCTCTTCGATTCTACTTTTTCTGATACATATGTAGATAAATATGGAGCAGTCGACATTCCTCCAACATCGATAAAGTTGGCCCCTTCATCGGCCATTTGTCTTACTAAATTACTTATAGCTAGTTTCTTGGTAACAATTGTTTTTTTGTAGAAAGATTCGGGACTAGTATTAAGAATTCCCATTATACGTACTGGATTTGTTCCTCCAACTGATACTCTTCCTAGTTTATTCACATGATTTATGATTAGGATTACCAATTTGAGTTATATGACTGTTGTAGGTTGGGAAAAAAGATATTCAGAGATATTAAAGGAATTTGGATATAGTAAAAAAAGGGATCTTGAATCAGCAAAATTATTAAATTCCATTCTAAAAACTAAATTTCCTGTCAATAAGTTACGAAGTAAAATGTTTGAACAAAATGTATTTGTTATTGGGGCAGGACCATCACTCCCATCTTGTATTCCTATATTGAAAAGATTTAGTGTTATCACAAAAATTGTTGCAGATGGAGCTGCTAAAGCATTAATTGAAAATAATATTATTCCAGATATTTTAGTAACTGATCTTGATGGTGATGAAGAATCATTAAAAAAAATTGGAAAAGGAAAAACTATCATGGTGGTTCATGCCCATGGAGATAATTTTGATAAATTAGAAATGGCTTCCAAATTCAGAAATTGTATTGGTACTACTGAAGCAAAGTCATTTGGAAAAATTCATAATTTTGGAGGTTTTACAGATGGTGATAGATGTGTCTTTCTTGGTAACCACTTTAAGGCAGAAAAAATAATTCTATTTGGAATGGATTTTGGGAACAAAATTGGCAAGTATTCAAAAACAAAAATCACAAGTAAGAAGACAAAAATTAAAAAACTTAGGCGAGGAAAAAAACTTCTGGAATGGTTAGCATCAAAAAATTCTTCAGATCTATATACTACCTCAACAGCTATCAGGGGTTTTAAAAAAATATCCTACAATGAGCTAGAAAGTGTTCTTGCAGATGAGAATGCGTTTTAATACGGTGTCTATTTAACACAAATTATGGAATTTTCAGAAGAACAAATACGAAATGTTTTGGAGTTAAAAGAACGGATAGTCCAACAGATCGAAAAACATAAGGAAGAGATTGAAAGTCTTGAAAAAAATTTAACAGTTTTAGATATAATACTCAAGCAATCAAGTTTTACAAGAGCATCTTTACTTGAAGCTTCAACAACATCAAAAAAATCAGAATCCCCAATTCCTTTAACAAAAACCTCTGATGGCTCAGTCATTGCAAATGCGTATGTTACACCAGAGCAGGTTTCAATTGTTTTAGAGGAGAGTATAGGCTTGCAACCTGAAACTCCTCCATTCAAATCATTTTTTGTTGAAAGAATAATTGGAGAGATGAAGAAGAAGGACAATGCCGAAGCAGAAATCGGAAAACTCCAAAGAGAATCAATTATCGATTGTATAATTAACAAAAATGGCAGCAAAATTAGAGAGATTATCATAAAAAATTATCGCCAGAAGGAACGAGTTAATGAAATTATTAGTACAGCTGCTTGGTCTCTATCAAAAATGATTGATAATTCAACTTAGGAGAATTTATGGAAAAAATTGTAGTATTAGATTTTGGATCGCAGTATAGTCACTTGATTTGTAGAAGGATTCGAGATTTTTCAGTATTAGCAGAACTTGTCCCTTACAATATCTCTCTTAACGAGCTAAAAAAACTGGAACCAAAAGGGATTATTTTCTCAGGAGGTCCGTCTAGCGTCTATATTTCGGATGCACCTATGCCTGCAAAGGAAATTTTTGAAATGAAATTACCAATTTTAGGAATTTGTTACGGTCATCAGCTAATTGTAAACAATTTTGGTGGTAAGGTAAAACGAGCTAACAAGGAATATGGTTCATCCCTACTAACAATTGATAACGATTCTGATTTACTAAACGGGATAGGTGGACCAATTAGAGCATGGATGAGTCATGGTGATGAAGCAGAACAAATCCCATCAAATTTTAAAACAATAGGCCATACTGAAACTGTAAGTGCAGCAGCCATTGCAGATCAGAATAATTCTATTTATGGTATTCAATTTCATCCAGAAGTAGTTCATACTGAACAGGGAACTGCAATTCTGAAAAATTTTGTATTAAAAATTTGTAGAGTCAAACAAGAGTGGACAATGGAAACTTTTGTAGAAAATACAGTAAACGAAATTTCTAAGATTGATGGTAATGTTTTATGTGGAGTTAGTGGTGGAATTGATTCTACGGTAACTGCCTTACTTATTCACAAAGCAATTGGAGATAGACTAAAATGTATTTTTGTAGATAACGGACTTTTAAGATTAAATGAAGAAAAAGAAATAGAAGAGATGTTTAGAAAAAATTTTGCTGTTAATTTTAATTCCGTGAATGCAAAACAACAGTTTTTATCAAAACTAAAGGGAGTTGCTGATCCGGAACAAAAAAGAAAGATAATCGGTGAAGAATTTATTAGAATCTTTACAGATTTTGAACAAAAAAATGGGCCATTCAAGTGGCTTGCTCAAGGAACACTTTATCCGGATGTTATTGAAAGTGGTGTATCAAAAGGTCCTGCAGCAATAATTAAAACACATCATAATGTTGGTGGTTTACCAAAGTGGCTTAATCTAGAGATACTAGAACCTTTACGTGAATTATACAAAGATGAGGTCAGAAAAGTAGCAGAAATTCTTGGTGTTCCAAAAAATTTATTGATGCGTCATCCATTTCCGGGACCTGGTCTTGCTGTAAGAATAATTGGGGAAGTTACAGATAAGAAATTAGAAATCGCCAAAATTGCAAGTAAAATTGTTGAAGAAGAATTAGTTGAGGCTGAACTTTATGATAAGGTCTGGCAAGCATATGCAGCAGTTGGTGATGATAGAGCTGTTGGAATTGTAGGAGATGAGAGAAAATATGGAAATATTGTAATGATTCGGGTTGTGGACTCTATTGATGCTATGACTGCAGATTGGACAAGACTACCACATGGATTACTTGAAAAAATTAGTAATAGAATAACCAATGAAATCGAGAGTGTAACCTGGGTTTCCTATGTTATATCTAGCAAACCGCCAGCAACCATAGAACCACAGTGAGATTTAAAAAAATATACTGCTACTTTTGAAATTAGAAATCAGTTTTTTGTTTCCATGTAAAAATTTGCTACAGATCTTTGGAATAAGGCCTCAATTTTAAGTAGATTTGGGAGATAATATTCATCAAATCTAGTTTCAACTTTGGAAAAATATACTAGGTCAAGATTCTGCTCAAACATCCTATCTTGGATATTTCTTAATTTTCTTTTATAGACATCTAACATTCAATTCTCACTTTTGATATAGTACAAAATCTTTAAAGATTTTTAAATTAAATTTTGTCACAAACGAACAAACGGTGAATTCGATAGATTGATTAATCTAAATAATATGTCATTTTCTAAAAACTATCCATAATCTTGTTCCAATAAAGACTGCTACAGCAGCAATAATTAATCCAATTGTAGTGAATTGTTCAATTTCCTCAGTCACAATAAACTAGCTCCAAAAACTCCCGCAGAATCACCAAGTTGATTTTTTAAAATTGGAGTTTCTACTAGATCACTAAATACCTTATCGTATACGGCATCTCTACCGTCATCATAAAGAAATGAAATGTTAGAAATACCTCCTCCTAAAACAATAACATCAGGATCTAAAATATCAATAACGTTTGCTAACCCAATTCCAAAATTTTCAAGAAATTCCTTTTTCCATTGTTGTCTTTTTTCATGTTCAAGATTATTGACAATTGAAGCTAGTGATTCAGTTTTTCCTGTAAGTTCAGTCCATCTTTTTTCTAGTGCAGGTCCACTGATGTAGGTTTCAACACATCCAAGTTTACCACAATAACATTTGTTTCCATTAATTCTAAGTGTGTGATGCCCCCATTCACCTGCAATGTACGTTCTACCTTTGTGAATCTCTCCATTGATTACGATTCCACCTCCAACTCCAGTTCCTATTATTACTCCAAATACGATCTTGTGGTTTTTTGCCACGCCCAAGGTGGCCTCAGCTAATGTAAAACAATTTGCGTCATTTTCTATCGCAATTTCTTGTTCCAATGCTTGTGTTAGATCCTCTTTTAGAGGCATGCCAATAAGACATTGTGTGTTACTATTTTTTATTAAGCCAGACTTTTTAGATATTGCACCAGGAGCACTAACTCCAATTGTAACATTTTCGCTTGATTTTATTTTTAGTCCCTCTACTAGTGAAACAATAGAATTTATGATTGATTTGTAACCTTTCTCTTGTTGTGTTGGAATACGAGTTCTTTGAACTACATTAAAGTGATCATCTAGTAAAATCCCTTCAATTTTTGTACCACCAAGATCAATTCCTATTTTATTCACAATACTAAATTACAACTGTATGTTTTGAAGTTTTCAGTTACTAACGAGGATAATAAAAATTCTAATTAGTTAGTTACATTTGTGGTGGCCCGCCGCCACGAGATCCACCTGAAATTGCTATAACATCGTCAATTCTTAAAATCATGCATGCAGTTTCGGTAGCAGATTTGATAATCTGTTCCTTTACAACCACTGGTTCAACAATGTCTTGAGCATACATGTCAGCAATCTTACCCTTTCTTGCATCTATTCCTGTCCATTTTTGTCCTTGTGATTGCTTTGCTCTAAGATTTGTCATAGTATCTATTGGATCCATCCCAGCATTTTCTGCAATTGTTAATGGAATAACTTCAAGTGCTTCAGCATATTTTTTGATTGCAAGTTGTTCTCTTCCATCAAAGCTGTCTGCCCATTCTTTTAGATTTGATGCTAGAAATGCTTCTGGAGCACCACCACCACCAACAATTGATGGTTTTTCAATTACATCTTTTACAACCATAAGAGCATCATGAATGGATCGATCAACTTCATCAACTACTCTTTGAGAGCCGCCACGTATCAAAAGTGTCACTGATTGTGGGTTTTTGCAGCCTTCTACAAATACCCATTTATCTGATTCAACCTTTTTTTGATGGACAATCTCGGCAGAACCTAGATCTTTTTCAGTCAAGTCATCAATATTAGTTGTAACTCTTCCACCAGTTGCCTTGGCAAGCTTTGTCATATCACTTTCCTTAACTCGTCTAACGGCTAAAATTCCATGCTTTGCTAGATAGTGTTGGGCAATATCATCAATACCTTTTTGACATATGAGTACATTTGCACCTACTTCATGAATTTTTTCAACCATAGTTTTTAGCATTCTATTTTCTTCCTCTAAGAACATCTGCATTTGAGAAGGATCACTAATTCTGATTTCAGCACTCATTTCAGTTTTTTCAATTTCAAGAGCAGCGTTAATTAGAGCAATTTTAGGTCTTTCAATTTTTGTTGGCATACCACTGTGAACAATCTCTTTGTCAAGGACAATTCCCATTATTAGCGAGGTATCTAATATTGATGCACCTGATTTTTTCTCAACTTTAATGTTGTCAAGGTCAACAGTATATTTTTCAGCCTTTTTAATTGCAACTTTTAAAATTGCATCCACTACTATTTTTGAGAGAGTTTCACTATCATCAGAGATTAATTTTGATTGCATGCTAGTCTTTGCAATTTTTAGTAAAGAAACTCGATCATCAGGTGAGATAGTTTTTGCAATTTCAGATAGTAATTGTAATGCCTTTTCAGCTGCTGCTTGATATCCCTCTACTATTACAGAAGAGTGAACATCTTTGTTCAACAGCTGTTCAGCCTTTTCAAGTAAGGCACCTGCAAAGATAACTGAAGAGGTCGTACCATCACCAACTTCATTATCAATAGTCTTTGAAATCTCAACTATCATTTTGGCTGCTGGATGCTGGACATCAATTTCTTTTAGAATGGTTGCTCCATCATTTGTAATTGTAACATCCCCAATGGGATCAACTAGCATCTTATCCAAACCTCTAGGTCCGAGACTAGTTTTAACCAAATCTGCTACTAGTTTTGCAGCAGCAATATTGTTTTTTTGAGCGTCTTTACCTTTCTGCTGAAGAGCACTCTCTTTAAGCACTAAAACTGGTCCTTGTGGGGTTTGTTGAATTGATGCCATATAATTCGTTTCAAGTGGGTGGAATACCCCTTTTTAAGATTACTTAGTTGAAAGGTGGGATGAAGGATCTATTTTTTACATCAACTATTCCACTATACAGAATTCTAATTGCAGGTAATGCAAGAAAGGGCAAGAAAAGCGGTATTAAATGAGGTTTTTTGAATTTACATCCTGATTCTACAATTGTAGAATTCAAATCTGCAAAGTTTTGATGTACTTTCTCAAAAGAGTCAGTTGAAATAATTCCTGCCATTTGAAGTGGTAAAGAAGAAAGAGTATTGCCATTTTTAACAACAGTCATTCCGCCCTGTGATTTAACTAAATTATTTGCTGCAATAGACATATCTTTTTCATTTGAACCAATTACAATTAGGTCGTTCTCATGAAAACTCCATGTGGAAGCAAAAGCACCTATTTGGGCTCCAAAATTTTTTAGAAATCCAATGGCATGTTTTTTTGAACCATATGTTCTATCAAATGCTGCCACCTTCCAGACATCTTTATCTCTTGATGCTAACACATTTCCATCTTTTGTTTTAAGCTCAGTCTCCTCTTTTGTAGTAATAATTTCACTCTGCATGCAAATTAAATTAGCAGTAACTGAAGAGGATTTTGATTTTATATGAAAAATATTTTCAGAGAATTTTTTAAGTTTTACAGTATTTCTAATCCACTTTGGAATAGTTTTTGGCTGTATTTTAGTAATAACTTTTCCATTTGATACAACAAGTTTACCTCCAACAAAAACTTTGTTTGGGAGCATTGTGGTAAGATTGTCAAAAACTAAAATATCAGCAAGTTTTCCTGGGGCTATTCCTCCAAGGTCTTTTCCCAGGTTATAATAATCAAAACAGTTCTTTGAAGCCATTGTAATTGCGTCAATTGGATCTAATCCTAATTTTATGGACTCTCGAACACAATGATCGATGTGACCGTAATGTAACAGATCAATTGGGTCTATTCCATCTGAACAAAACATCAGTCTTTGGGTATTTGTTTTATGGTTCATCACTCTAGGTAAAATTTCCTTCAGATCACGTCTAATAGAGCCCTCACGAATCATTATCCACATGCCAAGCCTAAGCCTCTCTAAAACTTGTTCAAAATTAACAGGTTCGTGACATGAAAGTATCCCAGATGAAACGTATGCATTGAGTTTTTTTCCAGAAGCACCAGCGGTATGCCCGTTAATGATACAATCGTTATCTAACATCATAGCTAAAGTTTTCATAGTTTTTGAATCCCTTGATGTAACCTTTGTCCAAGAAAATACTTCGCCTAGACCTAGAACATTTGGTAATTTTATTGCGGTTTTTTCTTGAATAGCACTAAGGGTTTTTCCATGACTAAATTTTCTGTCAACTGGCAAACCGCCTGGCACAACATGAAAAAATCGAATTGGAAGATTTTGAGTGAGTTTTATAAATTCCCTAAATCCACGGTATCCACAAACACTAACAATATCAATCGGATCAGAAAAGAGTGATGTTACACCACATAGAAGTGATTTTTTTGCAAGCTCAGAGGGCAGAACAAACTGATCAATGTGAATGTGAGGGTCAGCAAATCCAGGGGTTACATATTTTCCTTGTAAATCCATTACAATGGTTTTCGGACCTAATGTATGAGATGCATCTAGGCCTACATAGGCAATTCTTTCATTTACTATAGCAATTTGGGTTTTTGGTAAAATTTCATGTGAGTAAACATTCACTAGAGAACAATTTTTTAGAATGAGGTCTGCTTTTTTTTCTCCTATTGCAACAGCATTTAAAATTAGAATTGCTGAGGAAAGATTTTCCACATAAACTATTATTTTCAGAACCTATTATAGATTCAAAGCGATGTTTAAATTACCGTCAAGGGAGGTTTTTCATATTGAACTTACCCAAGGAGATTATGAGATATTGTCCTAAATGTAACACACATACAAAACAAAAGATGACTCAGTACAAGGCAGGAAAACGAAGAGGTTCAGCAATTGGTGAACGAAGACACGCAGAAGACAAGAAAGGATATGGGGGACAGAAATTCCCAAAACTTGCAAAGCCTGCAAAAACTACAAAAAAATTCACGCCTATTCTAACGTGTACTATATGTAAAAAGAAATGGAATAAATCTGGAATAAGAATTAGAAAAATCGAGTTGATAGCAAAATGAAAAAAGAGCATATACTCATTCCTAAACCTAATAGTAAATTCCAAAAAGTAAAATGTAAAGAATGTGATGAAGAAAATATTGTATATTCACATGCATCAACACCAGTAACATGCAAATCATGTGGTAATGTTATTGCAGAGCCAACTGGAGCAGTAGCAACTCTTCATGGTGAAATTTCAGGAACTGTCGAGTAGACTATAATCGTCCATAGTGTTTAGATTAAATGCGATCCTTTTATCATTCAATATATGATATATTGTTTCTACTGTATCAAGATTATTAATTTCATTTGCATTGATTATTGAAACACCAGTAAAGTAACATTCTTTATTTTGAAAGATAACTGAGAAATCTGATTTTAAGCCTAGAGAGATTAAAAAATCCCTTGTCACAAGATAACTTGCCCAGATTTTTTCATGATGATGTGAGTTAACAATTTTTTTTATAATTTCCTCATCAAGTAACGGTAAATCGCCAGATACCACTAAGATGTCATCTTTTATTGAACGGAGAATTAAGTTTAGATCCTCCACATATCCGTTACCAGGTGTCTCAAATGTCTCAAACCCAGCATTTTGTAACATTTCTTTAGTTTTAGGAGAATGTGGACTAGTTGCTACAATTATTTTTGAAAAGCAATTTGAATTTTGAAGGGCAAAGACCACATGTAAAATTGTGGGATGTATGTGTTTTAGTAAGAGTTTTTCTTCATTTATTTTCATTCGGCTTCCTTTGCCCCCGGCCATAACTAGTCCTATCATACTGATGCAAAAATTACAAGAGAAGATAGTCGCGTAATCTCATTAGTAGCACCTAAAACATCTCCGGTTATACCCCCAAAGCTTCTAGTGGAGAGTGTAAGAATTATCAGTGTAAAAGTAATACCTGCTCCAAAGATGATTAGTCCTGTTGTTCCCCCTATTATCACTAAGGGAATAATAGTGATTGTTCCAGCTATTACCAATCTTCTTTTATCCTTCATTATTTGTACGAATGGGGAATTAGAGCCAACTGCAGCAGAACGACCAAGACTTGCTTGTAATACCATGGAAAATTTTGATAATATTTCACTTAGAAGGATTGCTTGAAATAGCACTAACCCACTCAATAAAGAGAGCGCTAAAATCATTCCTACAACATAGAGAACTATTGAAAGAATTCCTGCCGAACCTGTTGAAACATCTTTCATAGCTTGCAATTTTTTGTCTTTATTTCCTTTTGCCATAATTCCATCAGCAAAGTCTGCAAGACCATCAATATGGTGCAATCCAGTGATGATTGCTAACGAGCTTACAACCATGAGCGATACTATTAGTGGATCCAAAAATAATGAAAGTCCTAAAGCAAATGAACCTATGATTAATCCGATAACAATTCCCACAATTGGAAAGATGTACATATATTTTGCAACAGTTTCAAGATTAGTGTTGCTTGCAGGAATTATTGTTAGAAATGAAAATACTGAGCCAATTTCTCTAAGCATGAATCCACCAACCAAGATAAGATAAAATGATCATTATTGGAATTGTAAAAATCACACAGAATAAAATCGATGTTATCTTCATCAATGCAATTGCAGAACATAGATGCGATTTTGTTAGAACTTGGTTTCCTTCACCAATACAATAATGATCAATTTTTTCAAATCTTGCCCCTAATGCCCCTGCAAGAGCAGCCATGGGATAACCTGCGTTAGGACTTTTAGTATTTTTACCATCTCTTTTCATTATGAGATATGATTTTTTCCAATCGTTGCCAAGGATCATGGCACCAATAATCATTACAAAACTTGTCATTCTTGCAGGAAGATAATTAAGTATATTATCACAATTTGCTCCAAACCATCCTATATTTCTAAAAATACTAGTTTTGTAACCAATCATAGAATCAATTGTGTTAACTATTCGATGTATGAATGCACCTGGAATTCCAAAAAAAGCAAAATAAAAGAGCGGCCCAGTAATTCCATCTACAATATTCTCACTAATACTCTCAAGAGTACCTGAGAGTAAGTGATTTTTATCTAAATTCTTGGTATTTCTCTTTACAATCATGGATAGATTTGTCCTAGCAGCCTCAAGATCATTTTTCTCTATTGATAACATTACAGCCATGGCATGTTTTTCCATACCACGTATTGCAATTGTTGTTTTAAGTAATATTATACCAATTACAACTGATACAATTGATGAAACAAATTCAATTGTAATATTATTAATTTCAATATTTAGAAAAACAAGAATTGTTGTTACAAAAGCAGTTACTGATACAACTAAAATTATTCCACCGATCTTTTCTGCGTGAGGAGATTTGTTTTTTATAAGTGGAACAATCTTTGCAATCAAAGTTCCAATCCATGAAGTGGGATGGAATTTATTTTTGGGATCACCTATGATAAGATCTAAAATAAGAGCAAAGGTAACCACCATAATAGATTCAAGTATCATTTAATGAGCCTCTCTATAGCTTTGATGTTAATACTTGAATTTACTAATTTACTTAATTTTTCTATTTCTCTATCCATTATCTTGATATTTTTCTTGTTCCAAATCATAGTTTTAGGTTTAACACCTAGTGAGTCCTCTTCAGGTAGTGAAAAGTTGGCCATAGGGATTGTTCCAAATACAGGTTTTCCTGTGTATCGCGTAATTTTTCTAAAGCCAGGTTTTAGAATCTCTATATCACCCCTGAATTTGTTAAAGACAAATCCTTTGACTAGTTTTCTATATTTTTGATCAAGTAATTGTAATGTCCCAACAAGACTTGCAAAAGAACCACCTCTATCTGTATCTGTAATTAAAATAACAGGGGAGTTTGATTTCGCTGCTACTCTCATATTTGCAATATCAAATTTTTCCAGATTAATCTCAGCTGGAGAGCCAGCTCCCTCCATTATTATAAGATCATATTTTTTGTTAAGTATATCAAGGGAATCAGAAATAAGGTTTAGACCATGTTGTAAAACGAATTTTTTGTAATATTCATTTGCATAAAGTTTTTTATAGAATTTTCCTTGCAAAAAAATTGAGCTTCTATTATTTCCAAGTGGTTTTAGGAGAATTGGATTCATGTGAGGCGAAATTTCTGCCCTAGCGGCTATAGCCTGCATTGCTTGAGCACGAGAAATCTCAAAATCCTTACCTATGTAGGAATAATTTGACATATTTTGTGATTTAAATGGAGATACACTATATCCAGAATTTGCAAAAATTCTACATAGTGCAGCAACTAAGATAGTTTTACCTGCTCCAGATGAAGTGCCCTGAATCATTAGTGACTTTGTTAAGTTAAATCGCCTCCAATTCTTTGATGAGTTTTATATTATCTTTATGAGTTTTCACTGCAATTCTAATGTAGTTATTATTTAATCCTCGAAATGAGTTACAATCTCGTATCAAAATGTTTTTCTTAAGTAATTTTTTTTGTAGAATATTAGATTTCATTTTAGTTTTAATTAAAATAAAATTAGCATCAGTATGTAAACATGAGAATCCATCAATTTTTGAAATAGAATCTCTTAAAATCCTTGTTTCTTTATTAATTATTTTAGAAGTTTCATCCAAGTAATTATGATAGCATAATGCTGCACTTGCTGCCTTTTGAGCAATCCCACTTACATTCCAAGGAATTTTTATATTGTTTAGAACTGTAATTAGTTTTTTATTTCCCAGACCGTATCCTACTCGAATGCCCGCTAATCCAAATGATTTAGTTAATGAACGTAAAACAAAAAGATTGTTATATTTTTTTAAATATCTGACAACGGATTGTTTAGAATCTGATAGTTCAATGAAACATTCATCCATAAAAACTAGTGTTGATCTTTTCTGTGATGTTGCAATTATTTTTTGCATTTTCTTTCTAGAGATTAAAATTCCTGTTGGATTGTTTGGGTTACATAAGAATATACATCCTTTTTTAGGAATTTTTTTAATAAAAGTATCAAGATCGTTATTAAGATTCATTGTTTTAAAAAATAATAACTTTGAACCTTGCAGTTTTGCTGCTACCTCGTATTCACTAAATGTTGGAATAGGGATTAGCACGGAGGTTTTTTTATTTAGAAAAGCTTGACAAAAATTATAAATTATTTCAGTTGCACCATTTCCTACAACGATTTGATCTTCAGAAACTTTGGTGTACCATTTTAGATTTTTCCGTAATTCAGAAGAATCAGAATCTGGGTAAACGGATATTATTTTCATTTGTTTTGTAAGATATTTTTTTACACCTGGATGGTATCCGAGTGGATTAATGTTTGAACTAAAATCAATTATTCCTTGTTTTTTTGATTTAACTGAATACAGTCCCCCGTGTAATCTAGGTATGTGTTCTTTGACATTTTGGTTTGGAATTATTTTCATTGAATTAAATTGATACAGTGGGATTTAGTGTGTTTTGGTTTAGCTCACTAAAAGATTATTAACAGAACATGAAGAAATTTGATCTGTGAAAAAAAAAGTTGCAATTATTGGGGTAACAGGCTCAGTAGGTCAAGAATTTGTAGTTTCACTTAGGGATCATCCTTGGTTTGAGGTAACTCAAATTGCAGCTTCAGAAAGATCTGCTGGGAAAAAGTACCTAGATGCCATTAGGGATCCAAATAGTGGAATTACGAACTGGCAAGTAGGAGGAAGTATTCCAGATTATATCAAAGATATGATAGTGGTGTCCGTAGATGATCTCAGAGTAGAAGATCTTGATCTCGTATTCTCATCAATTGAAAGTGAGGCAGCCAAAGAAATTGAGGCTCGTTTTGCAAAAGATTTACCCGTAATCAGTACATCGTCAGCGTATAGATATGAAGATGATGTACCGATTCTGATACCTGGAATTAATGATGAACAGTCTGATTTGCTAGATGTTCAAAAAAAGAATCGCAACTGGAAGGGTTTTGTAGCTCCTCTTCCAAATTGTACTACAACTGGTCTGGCAATTACAATGAAACCACTTTATGAAAAGTATGGTGCAAAGAAGGTTTTGATGACATCAATGCAGGCAATTTCCGGTGCAGGAAGAGCTCCAGGGGTATCAGCTATGGATATTACAGGCAATATTATTCCGTACATCCCAAAAGAAGAAGAAAAGGTTAGAATTGAAACTGCAAAGATACTTGGTAAATTAAAGAATGGAAAGATTGAACCAGCTGATATCAAAGTAAGCTGCACCTGTACACGTGTACCAGTTATTGATGGACATACTGAATCAGTGTTTGTAGAAACATCAGAACCAATTGATCCAAAATCAGCTAAGAAATCCTATGAGGAATATTCTAAAAATATCTCAGTAGCTGGCTTGCCATCGGCTCCACCAGATTACTTGCTAGTATATGATGACCCTACAAGACCACAACCAAGAATCGAACGAGAAATTAACGAAGGTATGACTACCACAGTTGGCAGATTAGAAGAAACCCTATTTGATCATGGAATCAAGTACATGTTATTCTCACATAACAAAAAGATGGGTTCTGCAAAGGGAGCAGTACTTTTAGCGGAAATGCTATACAAAAAAGGCAAAATCTAAACTAATTTTATAAAAATTTCAATAATAGCTTTATTAGTTAGATATTTCTGAACGATCTTTACTGGTTCTTATGGTAAAAATTGATGATTTAGATCTCCAAATTTTATCTGAATTAAGTGAGGATGCAGCTATTTCTGTTCCTAAACTATCAAAGAAAATCAAAGTAAATTCGTCTGTGGTATATAGTAGAATTAAGAGACTCGTTAAACGGAAACTTATTGAGCGTTTTACAATTGTGGTAAATGATCAAGAGTTAGGATATCAAGTAAAGGCATTGGCTGGACTAAATATGGATTCCAAGCAACGGGATAATGTAATTGATGAGTTATTCAAGATTGATGGAGTACGTGAGATCGCTGAAGTCACTGGTAGGTTTGATATTTTAGTAACAATGTATGCAAAAACCCTAGATGAGATGCACAAACTTATTTCGGATAAGATCGGACGAATTCAGGGAGTAATTAGCACTGAAAGCTTCATTGAGATGAAGACTAGGACAAAGTCTATGCCTTATATGCCTTCAAAATAGCTTTGGTACATTTAATTTTAAGAAAGACTGGTTTTGGACTAGGTGTTGATTAATGCAAAAAGCAAAAGTTGAATCTCGCATCAAAGTTTACTATGAGCTGACAAAGCCAAAAATTTGGTATCTTCTAGTGTTTACTGCTTTTGCTGCTGCAATTACTGCATCAAACATCTATTCCGTTGAGATCTCACCAGTAACTTGGGCTTTGATGTTATTTGGAGTGGCTGCGGGTTCAGCAGCGGCAAATACCCTGACTAATTATCATGACAGAGATATTGATGCAATCATGGAGAGGACAAAGGGAAGACCAATTCCGAGTGGAAGAATTGCACCAGAAAAGGCTCGTGACTTTGGTTTGGTGTTAGCTGGAATATCATTAGCTTGCGCATTTGCTATTTCTTACACTACATCATTTTGGCAGGGAGTTTTAGCTACCTCTTTTATGGCCTTTGGTTTAGCCGACAATATCTTTGTGTATAGTTATTTACTGAAAAGACGAAGTTGGACGAATATTATTCTTGGTGGCTTTTCAGGTGGAGCACCAGCAATGATAGGATATGTTATAGTAACAACTCAAGGATTATGGGATCTTGGTTTGGTAATGGCAGCTCTTGTCTTTGTTTGGATTCCAATGCACATATGGGCATTGACACTACATTTTAGGGATGATTATAATAAAGTCAATGTTCCAATGCTGACAGCTACTCGTTCAGAAGGCACTGCTGCTAGAATTATAGCTGGAACCACATTAATGATGGTTTTATTTTCTATGGTTCCGTTTTTTCTTACTCATGAAGATGGAACATCTGTGATGGGCCAAGTGTATCTGTATACTGCCATAGCTTCTGGAGCATTGATGATAGTTTTGAGTGGTTGGGTTATCAAAAAACCATCCGAACAATCCTCATGGATTCTTTTCAAATTCTCAAGCCCATACCTAGCTGTATTATTTATCGCTCTAATGGTAGACTCTGCATTATAAAATAAGTGTAAACTAAAGATAGTCATCTGATGTTCATTATGGACATAAATTGGATTAAAAGAAAAATTTGTTTATTAAAAATATTGATTCAATACTGTAAGAAATGTGGAAAAAAACTGAAAGATATTTCCTCTGAAGGAAGTTACTGTTCATTAGAATGTGCTTATAATATCTATGAAATTAATTTTGATAAAATTACGGTAACACGACCTTAGTCTCTCAAAAACACATTATACCAAAAAGTCTAGGAACTTAAGACCAGAAACGGTGGTATTCTGATGACAGTTCCAATACCGATTGAATTATTCTGGAGTATTTAGATCATACTGATGATTTCTACGAAAGTGATTTAATACAATTTTACAAATCAGTTCTAGCATACCCAGACCACACTTGAGCTATTCCCAGACCAACCGACGGGAGTAATCATACGTTGTGAGGGGAGGTACCGGCCTCCCCTCATTAATAAAATAGGATTGCACTGATCTGTTCCTCCGAAATCTTATCTAATGAAGTCTGATTATAGAGATCCTTGAGTGTAAGTATTGGATTAGTGTTGATTCCAATTTTTCTAATAGGCATAGCCTTTGGTTTAGGAATAATCGAATTTTCGCCGCAAGGAGGTAGCATATTTGTACAAAGCCTTCAGAATACAAGGGACGAGATCTTAGATCTTGCACAAGGCAAAACTACCATCCATGAAAGTCTTGATAAAGCTAATATCTCTGTAGGAGAGGCTACAGAAGAAAGTAGTAAAAAACTAGATAATGTAATAAAATATGCTCAGAAAAAGGTAGCTCTTTCACAAGTTGATGAAAACAAACCAGAGTTTGATCCTAAACAAATTGAATACCTTGTTCATGAGCTTACAAATAAAGAACGAAAAAAGTATGGTCTTTCACAATTAACATTTGATTCTGAGATTATTCAGATTGCACGAGGGCATAGTCTTGATATGGCATCAAGAGAATATTTTGCACATGAAACACCAGAAGGTTTTACTCCTTCAGATAGAGCGGAACAGGATGGATATTCTTGTCAAAAAATTGTTGGTTTACTAATCTATTCAGGAATTGCAGAAAATATCTTTCAGGGATATCTTTTTGATTCTTATTATACCATAAATGGCGAAATTACATCGTATGATTGGAGTACAGAAGAGAAAATAGCAAAGATTACTGTTGATGGATGGATGAATTCTCTAGGTCACAGAGAAAATATACTAACAGGTATTTTTGATAGAGAAGGCATTGGTGTTGAAATTACAGAGGATTCCAAAGTGTATGTTACTCAGAATTTTTGCTAGTTAGAGATTATTGAAAATATGGATAACTTATCAATTCTTCGCATGTTTTATATCCAAAAATTCTATTTTTGATTCATGATAATATTTGCTAATCGAATTATCTATTATTTTTTAATATTGAAACCTGATTTTGAAAAAATCTTTGATATGGCTTCTTATCTTATTGGATATTAGGAATAAAGTAAATGTAGAAAGAAAATCTGCTCAAAATCTATTTCTATGATGCTATAGGTCAATAAGTAACAACGTAGTTGCTGAATAATAAAAAACCCAATTTGAGGTCAAATGTATAAGAATTTTATTTCAGTGCTTGCTATAATTTTTCTGTTTGGAACAATAACTAGTTTTTCAGAAGCAGAACTAAGTACACCGTTTGAATATTTCTCAACCGGGGGAGATATTGTAGATTTTGAGCTTGATTTCAAAGACATTGAGGTAATACTTGATGTTAAAGTAACTGAGAGTCCTTCAACTTTTGAGATTACATTTGAACGAGAGTTTTTTGATTCAACAAACTTAGAGCAAGATAGCGAGTTTACAATAATTGCTGATGGTGATCTTGTGTATTATGACGAGATTGTTACGAACTCAAAATATCGAACTATCAAATTTAATTTATCTTCTGACATTGAACTAGTTGAAATTTTCGGGACACATCTCAAAGGGATTATAGCCCAGTCCCCAATTATTGAAATTTCTAAGAAAATTCCATCTACCCAAGTTGAACAGACTGGAAAAATAAATGAATTAATAGAAGAAAATCAAGTGCTTCACAAAGAAAATAATCTTCTTAAAGAAACAAATGAAGAGTTGGATGATAGAATTTTTGATCTTGAAAATCTAGTTTCTGCCTTAGAAGTACAAGTTACTAATCTCAATACAATCGTTACGGATCAAATAAAAGGCATTTACAATTGGATTCTAAAATAATCAATTAATCAGATAGATATCTAATAATTAAAATCTAATTTTTTTATTTTTTCCATTCGTAGTAGATGTTCTTTGATTGTGGAATTTATAGACGCTAAACATTCAGCGGTTTCTGCTGCATCATTTTTTAAATTTGAGATTTTTTCTTTTGTATGGTCAAATTCTGCATGAGGTGTTTGTTCAGTGGAGTTAATGAGTTCAACTGATGCAGCATCCTTGATTTCCAATTTCGATAAAGATTTTGTCATGACTTTGCTTATGATTTTTGTCAATTAACAATTTGTTTGTAAATTTATTGCAACAGATCTGTATTTAAAAAGAGAAAAAATGTGTGTCATATAATCTAAGAATTCTTTTTTGATTGCTTGTATCTTCCCATTTATTCTAATACCATGTGTCGGGTTCAAATGAGGTCGGTTTTTCTTTATTTTCTATTTTTTCTAAAACAGGGGACCAATCAGAATTTTCTTCTTTTGCTTGAACAATAGCGTTTTTGTACATAAGTTCAAATGTCCACTTTAAAATTTCACTCCATATTGCTTTTAGTGACTCTTCATCTGTCCAAAAAACACTGGTTTTAACTGTAGTCATAGCTACAATATTTCTTGGATTAGGTTTGGGTTCTGCTTTCCATTTTACAAGTACTTTATCACAAAATTCCAAGATTTCTTTTTTTGGTGGAACTAAGCTAAAAGGATCAAACTCCTTGGTTACTTTTTTCATTGGAATTAATAAAAAACTACTCTGCGATAAATGTTACAAGTCAACTCGATTTAAGGATAAAGAAACAATTTATGAAGGATAACAATGCAATCTAATGATGTCTAAAATCAGTAAACCTACCAATGAGTGGGATAAACTATGGCAAGAATATTCAAAGGTATTACAGAAATGGAAAGAAGTATTTGAGACATTTCAAAACACAACTACTGAAATGCAAAAAAAATACAATGAAGTCATGGGGATAGCCGCCAATGAATCAAGTAAAGACACCATGAAGCAATTTGGGGAAAATTGGCAAAAAGCTATGAGTCAGTCTGGAGTAGATATATTCAAACAATTTAGTGATAATTGGGAAAAAGCAATGAATGAATATACTTCGAATGCATTCAAACAATTTGGAGAGAGCTGGCAAAAAACAATGAGTCAGTCTGGAATGGAATCATTCAAGTCCTATGGTGAAATGATGAACAAATTTGCAGAAACTTGGAAAAATATGTGGCCTAAATAATAAATCAAAATATAATTATAAATGTAAATCGTATAAAAAAAATTATTTGCTTAAAATAAAAAGAGACAAAAGTCAATCCATTTCTAAAAATAATCTTTTAGAAAAATTTTATTCTGATCTGGAATTTTTGCAATCTCAAAGCCTTCCTTTCTTTTTGAAAGTGATTTAGTAGCATCAATTCCTAATTTTGCTGTTTTTAATTTTTTTTGATCACTTGATGGATCCAGACTAGAACCGCGAACATTTTTGAATATAAGCAAATCCCTATCTGCCTGAAATCTTGTTGCTAATGCATACTCGACTGATACTGCATCATTAGGATCAATATCATCATCTACTATTGTAACCATTTTCAAAGAGCGATGTATTTCAAATGTTTTTTTGATAATAAGTTTAACATCATTTTCTTTTCTTTTTTTAATCTGGACAACCGCATGTAGCCAATTGCAACCACCATTTGTCATAGAAACATGTTTTGTTTGTGGAAAAGATTTTTTTAAGTTTCGATTTAGTTTGGATTCAATTGGCATACCCATTAACAAACGATGTTCAGAATAACCAGAAAGTACATCATGAAAGATTGGATTATTTCTATAATACAGTGATTCTAACTCAAAGACTGGTTGTAAACGAGCAAAATCATAAGTTCGAAGCATTTCAACCATCCATTCCTTGTGAGTTTTGTTACGCAGTATTCTGCCTTCCATAACTATTTCGGCTCCAGATGGTACAAGCATTCCAGAGTATGGACATTCTGCCAAGCAAAGTTTTCCACCTAAAATGGAATTTGCAATATCAAGTTCATCTTTTCCCCAATCTGCCTGATATGCTCCTGCAATAGAAATAGCCGGGTGAACCCCAATAGTTATTGAGACTTTAAGATCCTTGTTTTGTTTTTTTGCATGCATAAATGCACGGTGAAGATCACGGCCTTCAACCATTCTTACTGAAAAGTGCTTATTGTCAAGTGGCAGCAATCTATGAAAAGATGAATTTTGAGTACCTTTTTCTGGATTTTTGGAATAAATTATTGATGAAGTGATAAATGGTCCAGGCTCTTTTTCAAAGTGAGAAACTATAGGTAAAATGGAGATATTTGAGGAATGATTCTCCATGAATTGACCTTTTGAAATTATCTTAGGTTTTTGGGGATGTTCGATGGCGCCAATTACCTTTTCATGAATGTTGAGTTCTTGCGAGCCTACTGCTTTGGCAAATCGTGCCCTTGTTCCAATTAGATTCGATACTAGTCTAAATTTTTTCCCATTAATTTTCTCAAATAATAAAGCATGTGACCCATCTACTTTTGCTGTAATGGCAGCAATCTCATATTTTGTTGAAACTTTTCGTTTAATTGTTTTAAGATCATCTGACTTTTTCAACAATCCTAAATAACTTCGCAAATCAGTCAAGCTCATACCAACTCCATTATTTCACCCATCAATATCTTGGAACATTCGTTACCAAGCTCTCTTTCGGCATACAAAGAAACCACCCCTATTCCCTTTATTGAGGTAGAAATTTTTTCGGCAATTAATTTTAAAAAAAGGGAATCCGTTTTGGTGGGTATTACCGTGACAGAAGTAGCTGCAGGTCCAGTTCCAATTGAGACAACCATTGAACCAATTTTTTGACCATTTTCACTAACAGAAACAAAGGTTCCATTTTCGAAAGAAAGTATTTGAATTAAAAATTTACGGTCAACCACATCAAGAGTCTTTTTTGTATAACCTGGTGTAGTCATCAATAAGTTTCGATGAAACTTATGCCTTTATTGCTATCGCTTCTGCCATTTTTTCTATCTTAGTATCAGCTTCAACTCTTGCTCTAAGTTTTGCTTTATACTTGAGATTTCGTGGTTTGGTTCTTAGGCGGTATCCACAACATGGGCACCACAAACCTTCCCATTTAATGAAAATTTCACAGATTTGACATCGTCTCTGTCCAGAAGCATATCTTCCGGTCCCTACAGGCTTTTGAGCCTTATATCGAACACAAATTCCTTTACAAGTCATATTTCATCAGTACCTAATCTAATTTAGTATAACATCCATAACTATTTAAGCATGGATCGATAATTTCTATAAATTTTATATCCTTTTTTTGCAAAATTTTCAATGATTACTCTTTTATTAAAAATAGATTTCAGGTTTATGAGAAAAACTCTATAAATATTTATCGATAATTCTGAAAATCGTATTTTTTGTAATTTTTATAATAATTTTACTCATTTAATAAAAAGTTTCATAATCAATGAAAATTTTTAAAAAAAATTATCCTGTTCTAGAGAGTGGTAAAATAAAATGCCTTAATCCTTCTCTTTGTGTAATGTATTTTGCAGACATCATGTCTCGCTTTCCTCGTTGATTATGGTTCTTTACTTTAAGTGTAGTTCTTCTTTCGTCTACATATTCAAATTCAAAATTAGAACAAAATCTCAGGTTAAGTAATGTGATGATCTTTTTTGCAAGATTCATGTTTCCGTTACCAATTTTTACAATCTTTTTTTCAGCCTTCAGATCTGCTAGAATTTTAGTTACATGAATTACCAAATCTTCTATAGAAGTAAAAATCGACCTTTCAATTTCCTTTCCAAAGTAAAACACGGAAAGTCCAGTTCTTTGTCCTGGATCAATTCCAATCAGCAGATCATTTTTATCTAGTCCTCCTTCTAGTTTTTGAATTATCAAGCCTCGAATAACAGCCGGTACTTTATCTATGATTTCTTCGTTAAGTAGAGGTTTTTGAGAAAACTTAGGTGATTCTTTGAGAGTAGTTAGAATTAAGCTACCACTATAGCTGTTAATCTCCTCAGGAAGAAGAGAATCATATTGTAATTTTAGAGTTTTTAGAGCCTTGACAAATTTGTAATAGGGTCTCCCATAGGTTGTAGCAATTCCAATCCGAGTTTGGTTTAATTGGTAGATGTTTTTGCTTTGCCTATGTAAAATTTAGGTTTATGCCTTTAGAACTGTTGACACTACATGGTCAACTGCTTCATTAAACTTGGTATCGATTTTATCCTGAACGTCTTTTAAGTTCAGATCCCCCGCTGCCAAAATTCTTTGAGATTCAGATTTAGCCTTTTCACTGGCATCCGAAATGATAGATTCAGCCTCTTTGGTAGCCATTTGAATAACCTGTTCTAGTAATCTGTCAATTTCCTTTTGGGCTTTTTGATTTAGCTGTTTTTTCATATCTCCGAGAGTTTCGTTAAGAGAATCAATATCAGATTCTAAACCAGAGAGTGCCACAATAATTTTATCAACAGTACCTGGTGAAACAGAGGTGGATAGAATCTCTTTTGTTATTGTCTTTGGGGCTTTTTTTTTTGAACCCTTGAGTTTCAAGTTAAATCAAGATCTCCAAAATCCATTAATTAAATCCTTCATTTAGTTGTAAGAAGTAATATGGCTCTTGCAAGATCTCCCTTTGCCTCAGTTAACGCACTAATTGCTTGTTCCTCACCCACACTCGCCTGTTGACAAACTAATTGAATATCTTCGTCGCTAAATATTGGAACCTCTCTTTCCTTTTCCTCATAGCTTTCTGCGACTACCTGAAAAATAGAATTATCCTTTGCTTTCATTTCAGTTACAGAGGGTTTGGAAATTATAATCTCTTTTTTGTCGGTTTTAATAATGACCTCTTGAACGTTTGGGATTTCGGCCATATCAAGACCCATCTTATCCATCATCCTTCGCATTTCGCGATTACCTCCACGCATCATAATGAACGATCTCCTTTATTCTGACTTTTTAAACTATCCCTAATTTTTATTGCCACACCTCTATTTTGAGATTGAATCATTTCTGACGAAAGAACTGCTCTACCTACAGCTATTACATTTTTTTTGAATAAAACTGGAACGTCTGATGAGATTTGTATGTTTTTTCCACACCATACCACGTGATTGCAAAAAACTGACCGTCCATCTTCGACAAAAGGCTTAGAGTCTATATCTATCTCAAGACAATTTTCTTTGAATTTTTTACTTTTGAGTAACATTTGAGCAAATAGAGGAGTAATAGCCAGACCACCATCAATTCGTAATGTACAAAGGAGATTTCCATCATAAAAGACACTTCGAATTCTTCCGTTTTTCTTAGAATAGCTAATCTCAATTTTTTTTGGTAAGAATTTTGAAACTCCGTTTCCAAATAAGGCATCTATTGTGTGATGTAGTTTTTCTACCGAGTCCATATTAATTCAAAGATGATATTCTAAATATTTGTTAATACTTGGACTATATTTTATATCGATATCTATATAGAATGCTCAAAAAAATATAGATTATGGAAGACAGGAACGATACAAGAAAAATTCAATTCACTGGAAAATCATCCTATATTGTATCACTACCAAAACAATGGATATTGGATCATGGTCTAAAACAAGGGGATCCCATTAATGTGGTTAGACAAAGCTCTTCAATTTTACAAATTTCTCCAACGCAATTTAATACGAGAACTTTTCAAATCGAATTTGCAACTTTTGAGGTAGAACCAGAAGATGATGATATATCAATAATTAGGAGATTAATTTCACTCTACTTTCTTGGATTTAAAACAATTAACGTCATACCTAAAACTGGCAGATTTAAACCAGCACAAAGAACTGCTGTAAAAGATGCGGTAAAAAAAATGTTAATGGGAACAGAGATTATTTCTGATTCTACAGAAGGCATTACAATTCAGGTACTAGTAAATTTACTAGAGCTTTCAGTAAATGGTGCTTTCAAAAGAATGATGCATCTTGCCAAATCAATGCTTGGGGATGCTTTACTTGCAGTAAAAGAATCAAATTTTGAACTGGCTAAAGAAGTAATTAATGCTGATGATGAAGTTGACAGATTTGGTTTTTACATTATTCGGCAGCTAAAAATTGCTATTCAAAATGAGTACATGTTAAAAGAGATGGGATTTAAAAATATGAGGGATTGTTTGGATTTCAGATTAGTTGTTAAAAATATTGAAAGGACGGGGGATCATGCAGTAATTATTGCACGAGATTTGCTAGAATTTAAAAAACCAATTAAAAAAGAGATTCTATCTAAAATTCAAGAAATGAATGACTTTACACTATCATTTTTAGATGATGCATGTCTTGCTCTCTTTAAGGAAGATTTTATCCAGGCAGAAAAAATCATACAAAAATCAACAGAAATTACTAAATATGAAAAAAAGGTTCTTGATGCCACTAAATTACTAAAGGATGATGAAGAAATTTTCATAGTAAGAAGAATGATTGAAAATATTCGAAGAATTGCAGAATATGCCACTGATATTTCTGAAATAGTTCTTAACATGAATGTAGAAAAAATTCTTCAAAAACCAAAAATATGAATTGGTGATAGAAAATGAAAAGTGCTATATTAATTACCTATGACATAAATGATTCAGTAAATGAAGCATTAGCACTCTGTGATACTGCAAATTACACAGTTTCCAAGATAATTAAGGAAGATTATTTGTTAAGAGCAAATTTTGGAATTGGTGAAGGAAAAGTTGATGAGATACAGGAGTTAATTAAAAAATTAAAGCCAGATGTAATTATTTATGATGAAATTCTAAAGCCAAGACAAAACTACAATTTGGCATCTAAATTAAAAATTCCTATTATTGACAGAGAGGCATTGATTTTGGAGATCTTCGTGAATCATGCGGTAAGTTCTGAATCTAAACTTCAAATAAAGTTGGCACAACTTCGTTACGAAATGTCAAGAGCAAGAGAATCGGTGCGTCTAGCTAAACAGGGAGAGCAACCAGGATTTTTTGGTATAGGAAAATTTGAAGTTGATGTATATTATAACGACATTAAACATAGAATAGAAAATATAAAATCAAAGCTAAAAAAAGCTGGAAAACAACGTGCACTTCACAGACAGTCAAGAACTAGACTTGGTTTTAAAACAATTTCATTAGCAGGATATACCTCAGCAGGAAAGACAACGTTGTTTAATCTGTTAACAGGTGAAGATCGTAAAAAGGGAAAGGAACTTTTTACAACTCTCTCAACTACGACACGGAGGCTGAACATAAACAAAACACCTGTATTAATTTCAGATACTGTGGGATTTATCAGTAGACTTCCTGCCTACATGATTGAGGCGTTTAAATCAACTCTCGAAGAGCTTCTTTACACAGATATTGTAATAGTTGTTGTTGATGCTAGTGATCTCCAAACAGAATTAAAAAAGAAATTTCAAAGTTGCACAAAAACTCTTAATGAGTTAGGTGTTGAACCAGATAAGATGATTTTTGCTTTGAACAAATCTGATCTCATTAAACCAGATAAGATTATAGAAAATACAAAATATCTGAAACTAGATGAAACTAACAAATGGATTCCCATTTCAGCCGTAACCGGAAAAAATATTTCAGAATTAAAGGATCTAATTGGAAGGATGTTAGAATTAGAGAAATTTGAAAGGATAAAAAACCCATCAAGGCAGAGCTAGACTGAATTTATGAATTTTGAAGTGCTACGAATTGGGCAGAGGGTGGTAAGAGATGACCGTGTAACAACACATGTAGCCCTAGTTGCACGTGCATTTGGTGCTTCAAAAATATACATGAATGAAGTAAATCTGGAAATTAAAGATACTCTAAACAAAATTAATCAGACTTGGGGAGGAAATTTTGAAATAAAGTTCATCTCTGATTGGAAAAAGATAATCAAAGAAAAAAAAACAAATTCTGTAAAAATTGTTCACTTGACTATGTATGGAGAAAATATAAACAAACTAGCTAGCTCTTTACAAAAAGAGGAAAACATTCTCATTGTTGTAGGTGCAGAAAAAGTTCCCCGTGAAATTTACGATTTTGCAGATTATAATGTAGCAATAGGAAATCAACCACATTCTGAAATTAGTGCACTAGCAGTTTTGTTAGATAGAATTCAGGGGGGTAATCAGTTTTTGATAAAATTTGAAAATTCAGTAAGAGAAATAATCCCAACAAAACGAGGAAAAAATGTTATCATGAAGGAAACAATGGATAAATAATGGAATACAAGGGATGTAATGAGCCTTGATTGACAAATATGAAGATCCATTTGTGCGGATTTCGACAATGATAGGTGGAGATGAATATCTCAAAGTAGCAAGATCCCTTTTAAAATCAGAGGATGCAACAGATGAAGAAATTGCAAGCTCCACTGGATTACGAATCAACATGGTGAGAAAAGTACTTTATGATCTTTTTGGGAAGGCATTGATTACTGGAATTAGAGTTAAAGATGAAAAGAAGGGATGGTTTGTGTACCGATGGCGTTCAAGGAGAGATGAAGTAGAAAATTTTATTGAGGGTCAAAAAAAGAAAATATCTGAAAGACTACAACAAAGATCAGATTATGAAAATTCTTCAGATTTTTATCATTGTGGAAATAATGATTGTTCAAGAGTTACCTTTGAAAATGCTTTAGAGTTATTTTTCAAATGTCCCTCATGTGGTCTTGTATTAAACATAAAGAAAAATGATAAATCAAAAAAGGCATTTGCTTTTAAAATTGATCATATTAGAAAAGATATGAGACAATAAATCAAATTTCGTTTATTTTCATTTATTATCTTGGTTATTTTGGCATTATCTTTTATTTTTTAAATTTTGTGTAATCTGAATTTATTATGTCTAAAAATAATTTCTCAATTAACTGAATTGCTGTTCAATTGAACGCACAAAATGTCAATAAGCCCATAAAGATAAAACTAAAAACATGATTAATAATTTAGCAATTTCTAAAATGGAATAGATGAGGTTTACTTTGGCAGGCGTCTATACAAAAGAGGAAGAATTAGAAGATATGCTACAAAACGGAGAGCTAGAAAGTGAAGAAGCGATAATGAATGATAAAGAAAGGTTTGGAAGAGTCAGAACAAGTCTTATGAAACAATTGAGAACAAAATATGGAGACGATATTGCAAATAGAGCACTTTATAGAATTAACAAACGAATCTCGGAAGGATCTTTAATGATAAAGGCGAATCTTAGTATCATTCATAATCCCAAAACAGAAATTTAACCTACTAAAAGTACTATATTATTGATGGTAGAAATTAGACTATGATGACAGAGCCTCCGAAATCAGAAGGGTCGGAAGAAATTTGTCCGATTTGCAACAAGCCTAAAAGAAGCCATACCCCAGAAGAAGTATTGATATGTTCAAAAAAAATTAGAGAGTTTCACGAGGCCAAAGAAGATGAGTCTGGAAATTAATTAACCATCGGGGTTAAGATACCAAAAAATATTTTTATTTTCAGTTGAATTATTGCCCCATCTCAATTTACCATCTTGATCAAAATAATTTTGGGTAGATTCGTCAGCAAGTCCATATTTAATATTTAATTCAGAATTATAAGCAACTACTTCTTGCTTAGTTATAGCCGCCCTTTTTTGGAAAATTTTCGTAGCATTTATACTGGTTTCCCCATTTTCTAATGCAGTTTGTTTAGCTGCAGATGCTTCATTATGTTGGTTTTCTGTTAAGTTGAACTGACCCCAAAAGATGACTTGAATGGTTTCATCAATACTTTGAACAAATCTATCAAAAGCAAGTCTAGGTGTATAAAATTTGGATTCGTTTTCAAAACTTAATAGATCTTCTTGGAGCATATTTTGTGAAATTTTTCTTTGTTCATCTATGATATTTTTACGATTCTCTATTTCTAGCTGTTTTTTTTCTGCTTCTTCTTGTTGTATTTTCATTTTCGCCATATGTTGAAGAATGATTTCTGAAAGTGGATTTTTGGTTAATCCTTCTTCAGTAAATAATTGGAATTGATCAATTACAGTTAAATCAGATTTTGGAATTATTGAAGGAATGCCATTAACTAAATAGGATGTGCTGATTACATTCATTCCATATCCTTCCTTAGTTGATATAACATTCACAGTATAATCGCCAGGTTGGGCCGCAGTTTTTAGTTCTATATAGAAAGAGCCTACATTATTTGTAGTGGAAGTTATAATTTCTGTTGCAAATGAAATTTTTACTTGGACTCCTGAGATGGGATTACCTCCTTGGTCTTTTACATTACCTACAATTATTGGAAAATCGCCATCTTCAAGGGGATTATTTAGTGGCCAAGCGGTGGTAACTAAGTCTCCTGATGTTGAATAAGCAAACGATGCTATAGTAGAAAGCATTACTAGTGATAGAATTAGAGTATAGCCTATCTTTCTCATACCAATATCTTTTGAATTTCAAGATTAAGCCCCTAGATGATGTGTTTTTATCAGCAGATGAAATTTTTTTGAGTGAGATTTCCTAACCACATAATTCAGTAGTAAGATTAATTAATTTCTCAAAAATTGGAGGTAATTTTCAAAAAAAAGAATTATGCTCTTCTCAATTTTTCTTTTACAAATCTGCAAATTTCAATCTATGGTTTAATGAAACATGTAGTCTAGATCAATTAATCTGGACGCAATAATACATATCAACAAGTCTAGATTATCTAATACAGTGAATACAGAAATTCGGTCATTATGGAGTTTGCCATCTGATAGATTTGAGTATGTTTTTGAAAGAATTAGAAATCAAATTGGCAAATTAGCCACAAATCTTGTTTCTAGTTCTACTCCTATGACAAATACCGACAAAATAGGATTGATCATTACAATAATTGCTTTCAGTATTGTAATTACTCCTATTGCGTTAAGTGATTCTGATCCATACCATCTAAAATGGATATTTGAAGAGATAAGGGGCCAGGTGCCATTAATAGAAAACTCTTTTGGGAATCAAGGTAGTAGTCAATACACTGTAATTATCCATCTGAAATCTTCACCTGAATTTCATTTAGATGCAACAGAGAAAGTTATTTTAGGAAAATTTAGGTCTATAACAAATTAACTGTAATGTAATACAATTTCGCTTCCTAACCGACTAATTTTTTTCAATTTTAATTTAGGAGATTTATGAATATTGGAAAATCCTTCACCTTCAACCAATGTAATAGCTTTTTGACCACCTACAATGTAGGGTGTAATTGTGATTATCAGCTCATCTACTACACCTAATCTGATAAATTCCCAATTAACAGTGCCTCCACCTTCTACAAGAAGAGTTTTAATTTTTTTCTTTGATAGAGATTTCAAGAGACTTTTGATGTCTACTTGATTTTTGCCTGCTATCATTATCTCAAGCGGATACTTCTTTAGTTTGGAAATATTTTGTTTTGATGCTTTTTTAGAAACTACTAATATTGTGGGGATTTTATTACAAGTTCTAATAATTTGAGATTTTTGGGGGATAGTTGCTTTGGAATCTAAAACAATTCGTATTGGGTTTTTACCTTTAACATATCTGACTGTTAAAAGAGGATTATCTCTCTTAACAGTATGAGAACCTACTAGAATAGCATCTACTTTTGAACGTAATTTGTGAATACGAATTTTATCTTGTTTTGAAGATAACTCTGAATCACCAGTTTTTGTGGCTATTTTTCCATCAAGACTCATTGCTGCACTTAGAATCACTCTGGGTCTAGATTTTTCCATGAACAATTTTTCCTCCAATCATTACTGCTCTAATTGTAGATTCACTAACTCTGTGTACAATTGAAGCATATGGATTATGCATTGGTTCTAAGTTTATTGCATGTTTGTCAATAAATACACAGTCAGCAAATTTACCAATTTCAATAACACCAATATTTTTTTGTAAAAGTTTTCCAGCATTTACTGTTGCCATTTTTAGAATTTGTTTTGGTGCAATTCTTTTACGATTCAAACCCATTGTAACCTTCCAGAGATAATCCATCTCACGAAACATATCAGGAGAATTTATCATTACGTTATCTGTTCCAATTGCAATATTACAGCCAGCTTTGAGCATATTTTCTGCATTAGGAATACCTTCTGCCAATGAAGAGTTTGCACGCGGACAAATTACAATTCCCCTAGTCTTCTTAGCAACTTGATGCAAATCTCTATGTGATGCATAGGTCATGTGAACAAGAAAATGAGGTTTTAACAATAATGCACGTTGGGTCTCAGTTTTTTTCATTGTTCTTTTTGATAGGTTTGAGCTCTGAAGTGTTTCTTCAGAATGGATAGCTTTAATCTTCGGAATTCGTGAATAAAATTTTAACATAGAATTACTGTTTTCGTTTGCGCCGCTAATACCTAGGCCATCACAGTTTTTTAAAAGAGTAGTGAGTTCTTGTCTTTTAGAATTAGGAAATGAAATGTTATTTCTAATTTGTTTGTGATCTTGGTAATATTCTAGCCTTCCAAGTATAACAGATCTTATTGGCAATGTAGATAACACTTTTTTGAGAAGAAATATGCCATCTAGGCCACCCTCTCGAAAATCAACAAATGTGGTAGTACCATTTCTTATCATAGAAATACATGTGTTTTTCATAAAATTTGCAAGATGTGAGGGGCTTGTTTTCTTTAGAATTTTTTGTTTTGCGCCTATAATAGGATGAATTTTTTCATCAACATCATTGTTTAATAAAATATCCTTTGCAATAGAATCTCCTATGTGGGTATGTGAATTAATTAAACCTGGAATTAATATTAATCCTTCACAGTCAATTGTATCCTCTTTTGAGTTTGGTCTAAGATTTGGTTTTATATTTTTAAAAAGTTCCTCAGAAATTTTTAGATTTGTAGAGGAAATAAAAGTTAATTCTTTGCCGTAAAGGATGCTTGCATTTTTTAAAAGCATGATGTTTCTATAATTTCTGGTTTTTCATTTCCAGAATCCCTAATCTCCCTTATTTTATCAAGTGATTGTGTTGCTAACTTGGCAGCTTCACGTGAGGTTTTTCCAATTCCAATACCACAATTAAGGAATATACCAAGATCTTTTTTTATTCTATCAATGAAATCCCTTGCCATTTCTTTTGCATTATCATTTGCAACAACCATAAAATTATCACCGCCCATAAAGAATGCCATTGATTTTTTATCTAAGAAAAATTCAGACATTAAAGAATAGAGTTTAAACATAATTGAAGATATCTCGTAAGGAGATTTTGTTTTTCGTTTAGATGATAAATTATCTACATCAAAGTGCATAATAGTTACTTTCTGTTCAGAAAATCCATTAAGAAATCCATAGATATTGTGTTCTTTGTTTAAAATGACTTGATGTTGTTTACCCTCAAAAGCTTTTAAATTTGCATCAAACGGAGTCTTAGCAGATCCCACAGACATTGAGAGGTTGAGTTCAAAGGATTCTTTGAGCATTTTTTGAATTGAAATATGATCATCAAGTGTTAATCCATTGGTTACAACAAAAAACTCATCCGATCTATTCAGAAATGCCAAACAATTTCTTTCTGAGAATAATTTTTGAACTTGTTTGTACAATGAAGCTTGTAACATTTGGAGCTCATGTTCTCTGTCGCTACCCAAAGTTAGTGTCCAAGGGCCATACTCATTAATTTTGATGATAGTGAGTTGAATCAATTTATCTAATTTTTTCTAGTTCCTCTGAAATTCTTAATACTGCTTCTACAGCCCTTTCTGAAACTGGTCTGATTCGTGCGTAAGCTTGCCTTTCTTCTATGCCAGGTCCGGTAATTCCTAATGAAATGGGTTTTTTATGTTTTAATGAAAGCTTTGTAATACGTGTTACAGTAGCATTTGCTATTAGCTCATCATGTTTTGTCTGGCCTTTAATTACTGTACCAAGTGTCACTACACCATCAACTTCTTTTTTTTCAAGTAATGTTTCTATAATTAATGGCATATCAAAAATACCTGGAACTTTACAAGTGAATTTAACATTTAATTTGAGAAATTTTGCTTTTTCCAAAGCTACTTCCAGCATTCTTGATGTTATTTTATCATTAAATTCTGAAACTACTATAGCAATATTCAAAATTAATGCACCTTAGCATATTCTAACAATTCTTTTCCATCAATAAATGGAATAGCATTTTGTTTTGCATATTTTTTTGCTTTTTCCACTGATAGGGCTGAATATGTTTCTGCATCCATCATTTCACAAATAGCAGATACAGGATTCAATTTTGCAAGGTCTGTTAAATAGATGGACATTTCTGTATGTCCCCGTCTGTTTAAAAGTAAACCATCTACAGCAATCAATATAGGAACATGTCCAGGGGTTTTAAATGATGAAATAAACTTGTTGTGTTGATTATCTGCCTTGGTTAGATTTGCCATTTCACGAATAGTAAGAGCTCTATCTCTATCTGTAATTCCTGTGTAAGTTTGATAATGGTTAATTGAGATTGAAAAAGTTGGGTGATCTCCATATGGAGCTAATCCCATAATCATTTCCTTTGATTTTGAGTCAAAATGTGCAGAACTAGACAAAATTTCATGCATATAATTAAGACCAATCTCTTTCCCAAGAGAGTTGTTTATTGCAAGACATATCAAACCTCCTGCATGCTGTCTCATTCGTGCAATGTGTTCTGGCGTAACAAACTCCGCTGCAACTACCATATCGATTTCATTTTCTCGTCCACTAGAATCATGAAGTAATACAAATTCACCTCTTTTTAGAGATAATAATGCATCATCAAGTGACATAATAAAAAGTGATTTTCTCTAAGTATATAGTTTACTAAAAAACTAGTAATTACCAATTAAATGGTAATGAAATAGGTTTATTTTAGAATATATTTTCCCAAAATATCAGTTTCAATATTAATCTTATCGCCCACTTTTTTTGATTGAAAATTAGTAATTTTGACGGTGTGGGGGATTAAACAAACTGAAGCATTATTTTTTGAGACATCAACTACTGTCAAACTTATCCCATCAATAGCAATAGATCCTTTTTTAACAACAAATTTAATTAATTTTTTTGGAACTTCAAACCATATTTTAACTTCTTTAGGTTTTTTTTCAATTTTTTTTATTACTCCTACACCATCCACATGACCTAATACAAAGTGCCCTTCCAGCCTATCACCTATTTTCAAGCTACGCTCAATATTCACTTTATCACCTGGCACCAAGTTTCCAAGATCTGTTTGTTTGATGGTTTCACCTATCATTTCAAAGTCACATTTATTTTTTGAAATCTTAGTGGCAGAAAGACATACACCATTTAATGCCACACTCTGCCCCACTTTAAGTCCTTTAGCATGGTTTCCTAAATTTACTGTCATCTGAAAAGCACTACGATTTTTTGTATTACGGGTTATTTTTTCTATTTGTCCTACTCCTTGAATAATTCCAGTGAACATAGATTTGATTAAAATAATTCTGTATAAAAAGCATCAACTTGTATTGAAGATTTTTACACTACAAGATTCATCAGAAAAGTGTTGGTTTCTGGCATAAAATTTATGGAAAAGATCCTTTATGGTGTTGCTAAACAATGGATTGCTGGAGAAACAATAGATGATGCTTTAGAATCTGCGAGAGATGTCTATAAGAAAGGCAGACATGCAATTGTAAACAAATTAGGAGAGTATCATACTTCTAAACCAGTTATTATTAAAACAGTAAAAGAATATCAACTAATTTCTTCATCATTTAGGAAATGGAAAGTAAGAGGTGCAATATCTGTTAAACCTACCCAAGTAGGGCTTTCAATAAGTAGAAAGGAATGTTTGAGAAATTTTGAAACAATTATTAAAAATGCGTCTTTATCACACACATTTGTTTGGATGGATATGGAATCTTCAGATCATACTGATGAGACTATAGAAATTTATGATAATTTATTTGCTAGATACGAAAGATTGGGATTAGCGATTCAAGCAAATCTAAAGAGGACAAAAAATGATCTAATGGATTTACTCAAATATGGAGCAAAAATACGTCTAGTAAAAGGAGCATATAATGAGAATGCAAAGATTGCTTACAAATCAAAAAACAAGATTGATGAAAACTATCTAAGATTAATGGAGTTACTTTTTAGAGATGGAAATGAATTTGGGATTGCAACTCATGATTCAAGCATGATTAATCAGGCAATACGACTTTCAAAAATATACAAACGTAAATTTGAATTTCAGATGCTCAAAGGAATTCGTGATGAGTTAAAGCCAGATCTTATCAGAAAGGGATTTGTTGTATCTGATTATATTCCCTATGGAACAAATTGGCTTTCTTATTCTATTCGTAGAGTAAAGGAAAGAAAACGAAATATCTTACTTCTTGGAAGCTCTTTTATTCAATCACATCGAGTTTGAGTCTGGGCTCGCATAAATTGTTGTAGATAGTTTTCACCACCGGCTCCCTTTCCTGTAGATCCTGAATGTTTCCAACCAACAAATGGTTGACTGCGTACTAAAGCTGCAGTTGTAGCACTCGCTGCTCTATTTGCATACACTGTACCTGCTTGAATTTTATCAAAAAAATCATCAACTTGTTTTTTGTCATCACTAAATATTCCAGCCGTCAAACCATATTCAGATTGGTTTGCAAGATTTATTGCTTCATCAAAATCGTCATACTGGTCTATGCATAGAAAAGGCAAAAACAATTCTTCCTTCATTAATTTATGATCTCTTGGAAGTTTTGTGACTATAGTAGGAGTAACATAGTAACCATTTTGATACTCAGAATCATTCAAAATAGTTCCTCCTACAAGAATTTCTCCATCTTTTTTAGCTAATTCTACTGCTGCTTCGAATTTTTTCTTTGCAGCATCATTGATAACCGGTCCCAAAAAAACATCTCTTTTCCAGGGAAGTCCAATTTTAAGTGATTTTGTTTTCTCTACTAGCTTTACAATGAATTTATCTGCAATCTCTTTTTGTACGTAGACCCTAGAGCATGCACTACATTTTTGTCCTCCATATCCAAATGCAGATCTCATAACTCCATCTGTTGCCTTGTCAAGATTCGCATGTTTCGTAACGATAGTTGGATTTTTTCCTCCCATCTCAGAAATGAATGGTTTGATTTCATTTTGAGTGAAAGTTTTGTATCCAGACATTCCTACTTCTCTCGAACCAGTAAATGCAATCCCATCAACATCTGGGCTTTCTATGAGAGTCTTACCCACTACACTTCCTGGTCCTGTTACAAAGTTAATGGCTCCAGCAGGTAATTTCTTGTAAATTGCGTTTACAAATTCAAATGAAGAAAGTGGAGTGTCACTAGCAGGTTTTAAGACAGTTGTGTTTCCTGTAATTAAAGCTCCAGTAGTCATTCCGATTGCTATAGCTGATGGAAAGTTAAAGGGAGCAATAATCCCCCATACCCCATATGGTTTAAGGATGGTTCGAGTTTTTTCTTTTGGATTAGGATGTTCGGTTTCTTTTGAAAATCCTTTATTAATTTCCAATTGATAAGCATAAAATCTCATAAAGTCAATTGCTTCATCAACATCTCCCATAGCTTCGATTCTGGTTTTTCCATTTTCAAAGGACGTAATTGCTGATAGATGGAATTTTTGTTTTGAAAACAAGTCAGCGCATTCTTTGAAAATTTTTGCTCTAGTTTGATATGGAGTATTACTCCATTCAAAGAATGCATATTTTGCTGATTTTATAGCATCATTGGTATCATTTGTGGTTCCTTTGGGAAACTTAGCAACAATAATTGTCGTATCAGAGGGCGATTTTACTTCAAATTGTATTTTAGAAAAAATTTCTTTACCGTTAATTATTAAAGGATATTCTTTATTTAAATTATTTTTGACTTGTTCAGCTGCTTTTTCAAATTGTTCATGAAATACATCAGTTGCATTATTTGTTATTGCATTTCCCCATGTGAATTCATTTTCAAACATAATAGTAATACATACATCCCATATTTTAAATGAATAAAAAATTTGTTAATGAAATTCTATGGCAACACAAAAACTAGTGATCTTTACATTATAAGACATATCTAATTGATTCTAGTCTTCACGTCGCAGTCCAGCGTGAATAAGGAGGATGAATTTCTTATACTTTTTTTATTTTAATTTCTATTTACAGGAAGAAATTACCTCAGAAATCATTCGAGATGCAAGATGTGATGTTCTGTCTTTGATATCATAGCTTGGACAGACCTCCATTATATCCATTCCAATAATTCCTTGTTCTACTATAGTTTTTAGAAGATATACTGCTTCCAAATTTTTTAGACCCAAAGGTACTGGAACTGAAACTCCTGGAGCAAACGCAGGATCAACACAATCCATATCAAATGAAACGTAGACATTCTTGCCAATTGTTTTTAATATCATTTTTGAGATTTCGTGTACTCCTTTTTCTAAGATATCAAAAGGGGTAATGACATTGACGTCGTATTTTTTTAGATTATCTAGTTCTTCTGGCTCTGGAGTTCTAATTCCTATCTGGAAACTAGTTTTTAGATCGATATTGGGCAAAACGTCATAAAAAACTGAACCGTAATAGTTCTGGGTTGAACTCACCATATCAGGGTGGGCATCAAAATAAACCAAAGAGATTGGACCTTTTTTCTTTGAAATCGCTTTTATTATATTCCTGGAAATGGAATGATCGCCTCCAATCACAATAGGGATTTTTGATTTTGAAATAATTCTTTCAAAAACTTCATCAATCTGATTCCTGGTAATGTCTCCATAATCGAGGATTTTTTTTTGTCCGACTCCTTTATACGGAAGACCAAGAAATTTTTTTCCATCCCTGGTGTAAGTGTCCCTCAAATTTGAAATCTCTCGGATGAAATGCGGAGCTTCCGATGCTCCTTTTCTTAGAGCATGAGATTGAGATTCATCTGGAATTCCAAGAATCACAATTTCTGATTTGTCAAAATCAGTAGTATTTGCCCAACAAATAGTTTTTTCCATGTTTCTTTTAATTTTTCTCTATAGAAATTGTTTACTCAAACTACCTTAGGTTTTAATTACTATTTTACTATGTTATTTTGTTGTCTAGTCAATATTTTGTAGAAACAGCTGATTTTGAGAGTTTTGCCAGATATGTTTGTGCATTAAAGGAGAATCCTTTAAGGGTGTATTCGCATGACTTGAATAAAAAAAAGGTCTTATCTAGCAGAAGAGTTCTTTCAAAATCTCTTTTGTCAATTTATACAGTTACGCCCATTAGTGGTAGATATATTTCATATAATGTAAAAAATGGAAAAGAAGAATGTAGTATAGTTAATTCTACAAAATTGTTTTCACAGTATGCCCCCATTATTCATTTAACTGCTCTTCCTACAAAGATAATTGTTAATTCAAAAAAAATTCAAGATAAATTTACCCCATTAAAGATTGAAGACTTGGGAAGTCTTGCGAGGTTGACATATGATCCTGAATTACCAGATGAACCAGACTTAACACTTTTTGCTTTTCCACAAAAAACAAAATGGATAATTGGATATATCACATCAATTAATTTAGATAATACATTGTATTTTTTTAATTACGTAACACTTGATTCAGAACCTACAAAACCATTCTTACAATATTCAAACAATGATGATAAGGTTCCAGTATTTACAGATAGATTTCAGCATGGTTTATCATATTTGCCTGTTGTTAAACTTAAAGCAGGTCATCCAATTTTTGGCTTGAAATAATAATTAGAAAATATAATATACCTAAAAATTATTTGTTCCTTTCATCATAATCGTCATCTTCAAAATCGTCTTCGTCATCATCATATTGTTCGTCATCGTTCATCTCTGTAGGTACTTTTAACGGTTTTTTTTCATCTGGAATTATATCTGGAATTAATTCTGCCATTTTTTCACCCCTATCAATATCTCCTGCATCCATTAGGGTTATAGTGGACTTAATATTAATTAATTTGTGGATATTCTCAATAATTGCTTCTTTGAGTTGCTCCTGATTTTCTGATTCTACTTTAGCAATAATATCATAAACTCCTAAAGTGCCACGAATCTCCTTGATAGAGTCCACCTTTTTTAATTCCTCAATTATTAATTCATCAAAACCGGTATTACAATTAATTAAAACGAATGCTCTTTCCATCTCGATTTAATTATGAATTAATGAAAAAAAAAGATTTGCCAGTTTTATAACAAATTGATTTTTAGTGATTTGAATTATTCCTAATTTTTTAATTGTGTTATAATGAATTAGGTTTAGAAATTTTTCAAATTCTATTGATTTTTTAATATCCTTAAATTGGATTTTATTGGTAATGAGTGGTAATTATTACCATAGTTTATATTCCTAGTTTCGTAAGCTTTATCGTGAAAATTACAACCGTAAACCCAGCAACAGAAGAAATCCTAGCTGAGTATGATTCCTTAACCGAAGAACAAGTGAATCATGAAGTTAATGATTCTAGAAAGATCTACGAGTCAATATGGAAAAAATTTGACATTTCTGAGAGAGCCAAGCTCCTACGAAATCTTGGACATATGTTGCAGCAAAGAAAAAAGGAATATTCAACCATAATTACAAATGAGATGGGAAAGCCAATTACTGAAGCTTTAGCAGAAGTTGAGAAATGTAGTTGGGTTTGTGAATATTATGCAGATAATGGGGAAAAATTCTTAAAACCTGAATTTATTCAAACAAATGCAAAAGATAGTTACGTTCGCTTTGATCCCTTGGGGGTAATAGGTTGTATAATGCCATGGAATTTTCCATTCTGGCAAGTATTGAGATTTTGTGTCCCCGCTATACTTGCTGGAAATACAGTGTTACTAAAACATTCAAGTGTTTGTCCATTAGCAGGAAATACCATTCAAAAGGTATTTGAAGAAGCTGGATTTCCAAAAGGAGTATTTCGACATTTGGTAGGAAATTACATTGTTGGTGAAGCACTGGCAAGAGCAAATGTTGATGCAGTTTCAATTACTGGAAGTACAAGAGCAGGAAAAAGAGTTGCAGAAATTGCAAGTCAACAGTTACATAAATTTATTTTAGAACTGGGTGGAAGTGATCCATTTATAGTTTTAAAGGACGCTAATATTGATAAAGCCGCAGAAGTTGGAGTAAAATCCAGATTTCTAAATAACGGTCAGAGTTGTATTGCTGCGAAAAGATTCATTGTTGAACAAGATGTAATTGAAGAATTTACAAAGAAATTCATTGAAAATGTAGAAAAGCAAATAGTTGGTGATCCGTTAGATCCTAAAACAACTATTGGTCCCCTAGTTCGAGATAATTCACGAGACACAATCGTAAACCAAATTGGACAGTCAGCTCTGAAAGGCGCTAAAGTTTTGATAGGAGGAAATGTCCCCCAGATGAGAGGATATTTCTTTAATCCGACTGTTATTGGAAAAGTAACTCCAGATATGACAATAGCACGAGAAGAGGTGTTTGGCCCAGTTGCTCCAATAATTGCAGCACGAAATACAACAGAAGCCATTAGATTTGCTAATGATACAGAATTTGGATTGGGTTCCAGTATTTGGTCCGAAAAATTTGCCAAGGAGAATAATTTGGTTAAGGACATTGAGGCTGGAATGGTTTTTGTAAATACGATGGTAATTTCTGACCCACGAATTCCATTTGGAGGTATCAAAAATTCAGGAATTGGAAGAGAATTATCAGATTATGGTTTGAAAGAATTTGTTAATGTAAAATCAGTTATAATGAATTAATTTCCAAATTCTAACAAGGTTTTTGCCCGTTTATAATGAACTTCATCTATCATTTTTCCTTCCACAGTAGTTGCTCCCTTTCCTTGTTTTGTTGATGTTTCATATGCTTGACATACTTTTTTTGCCCAATCTATTTCAATTTTGTTAGGTTGAAAAGCTTGATGTGTTATTGTAATTTGATCAGGGTGTATGATCGTTTTTCCAATATATCCAAGACTTTTTCCAATCTTACAATCTTCTAGCAAACCATTTTTGTCATGTACATCTTGCCATATTGCATCTAGTGCATCTACACCTGCTGCTCTAGCTTCTAATGGAATTTTTTCTCTTGCATATCTAGCACCTTCTGCTTGTTTAGTATATTCAATACCCATGTCATTGAGTAGATCAAATACTCCAAAAATTAATGCTGAAATTCGTTTGCTTGCAGAAGCAATCTCGTAAGTGTTAGTCACACCCTCAGCTGATTCTATAGATGGCACAAGAGATATTGAAGACATTTTTCGTTTTTTCTCAAGAAGTGCTAAAGTTTTTTCAATTGTTTTTAATTCTTTAGAATTATTCACTTTTGGAATTACAATTCCATCTAAACCATTTTGAACTATTTCTTGAAGATCATCTTGGATTGTAGAAGACCTAGGGGAGTTTATTCTCACGTAAACGTCAGAAGTGTATTGCGAACGCTCTTTTAATGCATCCTTGATTAATTTCCTTGCATTTTTCTTTTCTGAATCTGGTACAGAATCCTCCAAATCAAAACAAACTATATCTGCCTGTAAAGTTTTGGCCTTATCTAAAAAGCGTGGATTATTTCCTGGAACAAAGATTAAACTTCGAATAAATCTTTTCATTATATGGCAATACTTTTTTGATAAGATTAAGATTGTGATTTTGATTTGTAGATATAATCTCATACTAAAACAGTTTGATATGCTGCTTTTTCCAATCTATTCATTATAGCAAATCCCAGATCTGAATCGTTAATTTCTTTTACTAATATGACATCTATGCCTTTTTTATCAAATTTTCTAAAAGCCTCGAAGAGATTTTTTGCAATTGTTTTATTAGTTCTACCCACAAATAACGTCATATCTGATTTATGTGAAGTTTTTTTGGTAGTAGTAATTACACCGACTTTATTATTTTGGTCATGATATTTAATGATTAAACTTGAAATTTTTTTTATGCATTTCTTAGTTTGGCCTTTAACTAAAATGATTTTTGCATTAGGTGCATAGTGTTTGTATTTCATTCCTGGGGATTTAGAAATTAAATTTTTTAGTTTTTTTCCTTTTAGATAATTAGTTAACTTAATTTTTCCAAATAAACACAATTCTTCATATGAAATTTTCCCTGGGCGTAATAATACTGGTATATCTGAAGTAAGATCTAAAACAGTAGATTCCAATCCTATACTAGTTTTCCCACCATCAATCACTAGATCTATTTTTCCATCTAGATCTTCTAAAACATGTTGAGCCATAGTTGGACTAGGTTTTCCAAACAAGTTGGCTGATGGGGCAGCTATTGGTGTACCTGATTCCTTTATCAAAGAGATTGCAATTTTGTTATTAGGCATTCTTATGGCAACTGTATTTTGGTTCCCCGTGGTAATTTTGGGTACAAGTTTTGATTTTTTTAATATTACAGTAAGTGGTCCGGGCCAATATTTTTTCATAATTTTTTCTGCCAAAGGAGAAATTTCTAATGCAAGTTTTGATACAGTATTAAAGTCATAAATGTGAATAATTAATGGATCATCGAATGGTCTTTCTTTAGCAAGAAAAATTTTTTTGACTGCTTTAGGATTTAAGGCATTTGCACCTAATCCGTAGACAGTTTCTGTGGGAAATGCTACAATACCCCCACTTTTGATTATAGCTGCAGCTTTTCTAATTTTAATTTTTTCTGGACTTTTTGAATTGATTTTAATTCTTTGTGTTTGATATTTTAATAACATAAAATGAAATAGTGATTGTATTTAATTTGGCTTCATTAGAATTTTACCAAAGAGCCCTTTTCCAGTCAACATTTTTGTGTGAGCTTCTGCGGCATTTTCAAAAGAGTGAATAGAATCAATTGCAGCCTTTATCTTTCCTTGTCCCATCCAGTAGAATCCTTGTTCAAGCTCAGCCCTGGTTCCTTGGGTGGAACCTAAGATGTTTGTTCCTTTAAAGAAAATATGTCGCAAGTCAGTTTTTGCATCATATCCTGTAGTTGCCCCACATGAAACTAGAGTTGCTCCATATTTGAGTAAAGTAAGTTGTTGATTCCAATGAGTTTGACCTATATGATCAAATGATACATCAATTCCAGGAGATACTCCAGTTTTCTTTGAAATTTCTTTAGTAATTCCACGAACTTCTTTGTACCAGTCTTCTTTTCTATGGTCAACTGCATAATCAGCCCCAAGTTCTTTTAGCTTATCTAATTTATCTGGGCTGGCTGTAGCAATTACAGTACAATTGTAAAGTTTTGCAATTTGAATACCAAAGCTTCCTACCCCCGAGCCACCTCCCATAATCAGAATTGTTTGTCCAGGTCTAATTTTGGCTCTGCCCACTAACATGTGCCAAGATGTTAAAAGAGTCATTGAAGCAGCTGCAGCTTCATCATAACTTACACTGTCTGGAATTTTTAAAACGTTTACCTCAGGCAGATGAGTTACTTCAGAGAAAGCTCCCCAATTTGGTCCTGTTTGAAATCCCCAGATTGTTCGTTTATCACAATCGAATTCACGTCCATCAGTACATGCAGTACAAACTCTACAAGACATGTTTGAATGAGAAACAACTCTATCACCTACTTTGATGTTAGTTACTTCATCACCAACTGCAATTACATCGCCTGATGCATCTGATCCAGAAATATGTGGAAGAGGAACCGGAACTGGGTTACCTCGCATTCCCCAGATATCATTATAGTTTAATGCTGTTGCTTTTACTTTGAAAACTACTTCATTTGGCTTGGGTTTAGGATCATCAATATCCTTAATTTTTAGAATTTTCTTAAAATTATCATCAGGTGCATATTCTTCATAAACTAGCCCTTTCATGAATACACTCGCCTTGCATCCCCTAATTATATTTTCTCAGAGATTATCGTCGATTAATTTTGAAATCACGTTTTGGTTGTTGTATAGATAATAGAATTTGCTTTAGTTGATCATCAGTTATTGGTGGTCTGACTTTTCCCTGGGAAGCAAGATTTATCAGATAATTTTCTACATTATTTGCTACATCTGGTTTAACCATCTTTACATTGTTTAATCTCAGTCGTGCGTCAGAAGAAAGAATTTGTTTTAAAATAATTTCTTTTTGCGCGGCAATTTCGGGTTCAGTTGGTTGATAATTTTCATCAGAGTCAGATGAACTCATGACATTACACTAAGAATATACCTTCAATTGTGGAGTTTCAGCAACAAGTTGTGATAAAATTTCAGTTGAAAGTCTATCTAGCTTTTGCATGCCATTTTTAGAAACAACTCTACCTTTTCCTGCAACTTTCTCAACGTAGCCCAATTTTTCTAATCCTTGAACGGCTGTTCTGATAATTACGCCACCAGCTTTCTTGTGGTCTCTATTACCGTATCCAACGGCTTTACCACCACCATACACTTTACGTAAATCATTGATTCCCATAGGACCGTGAAGATATATTTTTCTTAATATTGATGCACATCGAGTATGCCACCAATCTGGTTTTTGTGGAGGTTTTTCAGCATGAGAACCTGTCTTGACAAAAGGAGCCCAACTTGGTGCTGGAATATCTTCGTTTTTTAAAATTTCAGTTAATTTATCTATTAACAAATCTGCTGGTACGTCATACACTTTTGCCATAAAAAATTAAACTTTGAAATCGTCTTATAAATCATTGAGCTATTACTTTACGATATATGTGACCACAAAAGCGACATGTTATTCGAATAGATTTTAGTGATGTTCCTCCAACCCTGATCCTAGAATTTACACCTGGAACAATGAAGTTTTTACATTTTTTACAAAAATTCATTTTAATCTCATATGGCATTGCAATACGATATCTAGTACTGATCTTTTTTGCAAGATCTGCCTGTCTTTGAGCTAATTTTGGAAATGTTCGTGAATTTGAAATTGCATTTTTAATTAATATCTTAATTCTTTCATTTGCAATAATTTTTATGTTTTGTTTCATGTTTTAAGAAAAAGAAATCCTCTTAAAATTTGGATCGTTTAATAAAATTAAATGCGGTCGCCGGGATTTGAACCCGGGTGACGGGCTTGGAAGGCCAGCGTACTACCAGGCTATACTACGACCGCATAAAAGAGAAAACTCGACTGCCTACATAAAAATGGTTTTTTCATATTCATACAGAACTCGACTAATTACAATGTGTGATTCTAATGGAGCATCGTCAACATTTACTATGTATTCAAATCTGTTTTTTATTTCGTTAGAGAAATGACCTTTTGGAAATCCCCCAATAACAAGGCAGGTTTCATCGTTTAATTTTTTTGATACGTCTTCACATGAACTGGAAACTCCCTCTGTAGATAAGCCTATGATTCGTTTTGGATTAATTTCTTTTAATAACTGATCAAATGTCATATCTTTTATTTCAAGAAGATTTTTACCATCTGCCTGAATTACTTTTTCTAAGAATAACTTTTCTACTAATCCAGCAAATCTATGATATGATTTAGGTAGATGCACATCATTTGCTATGAAAATGACTTTGTCTTCAATTGTATGTACATATACTGAAATTTTTTTTTTATAATAAAGAGGAATTGTACATGCTTCCAATAATGAAATATGTACAAGATCAGGTCTTCCTCTTTTTATTTCATTTTTGATTCCTTTCATTGCCCCATAATGCCATGAATTATCTAAAAGAATCTCTGATGGATTTTTCCCAAGTTTTCTACTATGAGAGATAACTGAATTATGATGATGTAGTTCTTTTGGAACTAATTCTAGTGAGGATTCTGCTAGTATTAATGAAAGCATTATTGATATGCAATAATTCCAGCTTCAATAAGATATTTTATGCCTGAGACAAAATCCCCATCCGAAATTAATCCTGATGACCACCATTCAGCATTATTTCTAATCCATGATGGAATTTCATCTGATGGTTCAGAGTTTTTTTCAACTTTCTGAATTTTCATAATGTCATTTTGAATTAAATATTCAATTCCATTTAGAAAATCAGAATCAGTAATAGTTCCTTCAGACCACCAAGCAGCATTATTTTTTATCCATTGAGGAATTTCTTGCTTGGAGTTAGTTTTTAGAGTATCATCTGGAAAGGCGTATAACCAAACTGCTCCAGATTTTGTTTTATCTTTTAGAGTACCTGAAATTACAATATCTTCTTGAATAAAAGAAACAGATAATTCATTAGTGTTTATTCCGCGATATGTCACCTTAATTCCTGAACCAACTAACTGTGGATGTTCAAATCTACTAGTAATTTTCTTTAGAAATTCTCCATTTTCAGTTTCTATTGGATTTATTTTTTCTAGAAAAAATACTCCGCCTTCTTTACTCACTAGTTCAGTTGCAAATTCTTCTTGTAGAGGATTGATTACTATATGTTCTTTGTCGGAGTAAGAATAATCGATTTTATCTGTTGCTATTTTATTACAAACGTTATTACGCCATTCTTGTGACGATGAAATTGCATCAAGCATTAACTGACCATGAAGTAATTCATGATATATGATGATAAGATTATCCACTTTTTGAGAACGTAGATCTTTTTTGTCAGTGGGATTAATCACATCTGGATTAAATTTTATAGTATTATCACAATCCATTGTAATAATTCCTTTAGAGCTTGTTGTAATTTTGCACTGCCATGAATAAGTGCCACCAACTAAAACTCCTCCTTCATGTTCTTCAGGGACGGTAAAACCTGCAAGACGAGTTTCAACTACATTAACAACTAAGTCATTAATGTCAGAAAGTTTACAAGGAATTGTAACAATTTTTGGCTTTTCAAATGTTTGTAGAATTCCAGAAACATCTTTTTTGGCAATATCAAGTTTTAAAAATTCATCTAAAAGATTTTTAAAAATTTTTTGTTCTTCTATTGATGGAACAATATATTTGTCTTCAAATGAATCAATACTTCCAGAAACTAATGGGACAAGTAATAAAATAAATAAATTCAAAAGTATCATGATTTATTCAGAGTGATTTTTAAGAATTTATACTAATTTGTATCTGTCTTTTGAATTCATCCCAGGCAGGTTTTGGATTACCATCTGTATCAATTAAACCAGCATTGCAAATGTAATGACTTAGTCGCTCAATCACATACTCACTACTCCCAATACCTGAAGGATCACCTATGCTTATTGATCCTTCAATAGTATTTGGAATAATATCACATGTTCCCTCTGGTTTATCGTATTGTCTATACCAAGTAACAAATTCTAGTTTTGATTCATTATCTCTGAAAAAATCAAATACTGTTTTAACAAAATCTGTTTGATCTTTTTGATTGCCATTTACAAAATCAGCTGTACTCCAACTTATCTCAAAAATCCCCACATTTTTATCTGGAATCATTTCTATAATTTTTTCTAGATCAGCTCTTGCCGCTTGAGGATTTTTGTTTATTTCATTAAGAGAGTCTACTGGAAAATAACTAAAAGCAACAAAATCGCCATCACCAAGTTCTTTAACTATATGACTAAGATTTTTGTTAATTACTCCATGTAATGAAAATACATTACCAAATTTTACATCAGAGTGTTTTTCTTTTAAAGAGCCATATACTACATCAAAAAGTTCTTTGTATACTGGAATATTTTCTTCAGAGTATCTGAAATATTCTTCTGCATTTCCTGCAATAATAACAGAGTCTATGTTGTCATAGCGTGTAAGTATATCATCAAGAACTTTGATAAGATTGTCTTCTGAAATTGAATTCAAGCTTGGTCTTCCTATCCAATTTGGAAATGGGCCTAACGTTTTTCCATTAATTATGGAAAAGTAAAGGGTTACTTTAAGATCATTTTGTTTGTTGAAGTCCATCCAGAGATCAGATTGTCTCCAATCATAATTTCCTTTTTCAGGTTCAATTAAATTCCAAAAAAGATAGAGATTAGTTCTACCAATCCCTGTAGAAGAAGCTTGCGCGTAATAGTTTTTTAAATCGTCAAGAGTGTTTTTGTTTGATGAAGGATTAATGATCAGACCAAGCTTTTCATTATGAGATGAAGATTGTATAAAACCAACATCTGGTGAAAATAAAAATGCAGAAACAATTGCCACTATAACGACTGTAGCAATCATTACTCCAATTATTTTTTTATCCACAAGTGATGCCAATTGATAGCTCGTAAAAAAGTTGTGATCTAATTGTCATAAATTTAGACGTGATAGTTTATAATGGTCTACTATGATTGGTTATTGTTTTAGGACGGATAAGGATCGATATCTCGAAGGTTCTGCTTCCTCTATAGAAGGAAGTATTGTCCTTACTTCCCACATTACATAAGATAACTGCAAATTGATTAAAATTATTGAGATCCATCTCTGTATTAGCCTGATGTACAACCACTAAAGCCACATTCTATACAAAGACTACATCCTTCTACGAATACCAGATTGTTTTTACATGTAGGACAAAGATCCTCTTCTTTTTCTTCTTCTATTATCTGTGGGGCGTGAGTTTCTTCTTGAGGTACTATTAGTCGTAATGCATTATCTACTTGTTTTCTTACATAGGGATTTGTGATTTTTGTGTTAACATAATCTGTAACAACTTCACTGGGTCTTGTATCAAATATTTTTTTTGCATTGGCACTTGTCATGTGTAAAACTTGTTCATGCCTAGAACTATCTCTATAAACGGTAATTCCCTTAAGACCCATCTCATGTGCAAGTAGATATGCTGCTTTTACGTCATCAGCAGATACATCATATGGCATGTTAATGGTTTTAGCAATTGCATTTCCTATCCAGTCTTGCCAAACTTCTTGAGCACAGAGATGATCAGCCCAATGGATATCCATTGCAGTAACAAAGATCTTTTGAATCCATTCTGGAATTTCTGGGATGCCTCTAACAGAACCATAGTTATCTGCAACTTTTGCAAGTAGTTCTTCACTGTGAAGTCCATTTTCTCTTAGAACTTGTTCAAATATTTTATTTGTATAGAAAAATCTACCAACTGTAACTCTCTTTTCAAAGACAAGTGCAAACGTTGGTTCCATACCATTTGAACAATCTGCAATCATTGAAAGGGTGCCAGTTGGTGCAACAGTTGTTGTCAACACGTTTCTAATTCCATGTTTTTTAATTTTTGAAATCAATGCATCCCAATCGTAAGAATGGTGGTTCTTTGATTTTTCATAATAGCCTGCAATTGGGATTTTTCCTTCTGGAAATTCTGTTTTTGAACACAAAGGAAATTCACCCCTTGTTTTTGCAAGAGCTACACTTTCTTCCATTGAATAGTAGGTCAGGGCTTCAGATAGTTTGGATTGCATTTCATAACCCTCCTTTGAATTGTATGGGATTCTTAACTTGTAAAGAAGATCAGCTACCCCCATAACACCAAGACCAATTCTTCGAGACTCTTTAGATGCTACATCTATTTCATGAACTGGGTAATTGTTCACGTCAATAATATTATCTAAGAATCTAGTTGTCTTTCTAATTGTCTCTTCATATCTTTGCCAATCAAACTCATATTGTCCATCTGCTTTTCGTTTGACAAGGTTTGCTAAATTGATGGAGCCTAAATTACATGACTCGTATGGATACAAGCTTTGTTCTCCACATGGATTGGTAGCTCGAAGTGGTCCTCCTCTAGCTTTTGCAAAAACATTGTATTGATTTATTTTATCAAAGAATATCAGTCCAGGTTCTGCACTTTTCCACGCTGACAGGGCAATTAGATCAATTAGTTGATGGGCATTAATTTCTCTTATTGGCACTCTACCATTAGGAGAACGTAACATGAACTTTCCATCTTCAGTATTTACAAGTGCATTCCAAAAATCCTCCCCTATACCTACACTTACGTTGAAATTCTCAAGAATTCCAGGCTGAGTCTTATTTGTAATGAATTTTTCAACATCCGGATGCCATGCTTCTATAATACCCATATTGGCGCCTCTTCTTTTCCCCCCCTGTTTGACTACCTCAGTTACGGTGTTTATGATATTCATAAAGGAAACAGGACCTGAAGCAACTCCAGATGTGGAGGCTACAATATCTCCTTCTTGACGTAAATCTGAATAATTAATTCCTACTCCACCTCCGGATTTGAAAATTAGCGCAGCATCTGATGTTGATTTCATAATTCCTCCCATATCATCAGGCATGGCTAATACGAAACATGCAGAAAGCTGTCCCAAGCGTCCACCAGCATTCATCATAGTTGGAGAGTTTGGTAAGAAGATTTGTTCTGTCATTAAATTATAATATTCTGAAACTTTATCTGCATAATTATCAAATTTCTTAGCAGCAAGCAGTGTCAAAAGTTCTTTGAAGCTTATTTTCATCTGACTTTTCATTGCGAGGTCAATGTAGTGATTAATTAAACTTCTAAAGTGCCATTTGTTAAGATAATATTCGCCCAATTTGAATTTGTAATCAAAGTCATTTAGTTTACCTAGATAACTTCGTGCCTCTTCGACATTCTGTTTTATGCCACCTTCTATTGAAAAGATTGTACTATCACGTAATAGATCACCTATAGCTACAAGAAGAGCAACTCTTTCAAACATTTGAGATGGGGATTCAATGATTTCACTTTTATTATTTCTAAAAAGATATCTTGATGCTAAAACTCGCAAACAATTAAGATCAAATTTCTTTGATACTAGATCGAGGATTTTGAGGTTAAGTACTTTGATCTTATCGTCTCTTACTTTACGGCGTTCGTGTCTATATAGTATATAGGCTTTGGCAATATCGCTGAATCCTTTGTCAATCAAAGTAGATTCAACTATATCTTGGATATCTTCAACGCTTGGAGGTGTAGCTGCTGAGAAGCCCTGTTTATACAATTTGGCAAGTACCCCTTCGGTTAATTGTTCTGCGATGTTACGATCAGATTGACCTGTAGCATCTAATGCTTTAGAAATCGCGTTTGTGATCTTATCTTTGTCAAAGAAGGTTACTTGTCCGTTTCTTTTTCGGATCTCAGCGATACCACTTTCTATTTGTGAATTTTCAACCATAATAACATCTCCCCCGCGATAGGTAATGAAACATGTGCTTATATCTGCTGTGGCAAAAAAAAATTTATCTAGATCAGATTTAGCTCAACTTATTTTACACTAGTAGTATGAATTTCATACCGGTCTAATTTTCGTAAGCTAAAACAAAATTAGTAAATTCCTTTTGAAAAATCACTTTAAGTTAGAAAGTTATTTTTATCTTATGAAACTAAGCTTACGAATTTCGTCGTTAGATGATGTATGAAGACTTGCAGTTAGGACATTTGTCTACCAATTTCTCATCTTTCATACCGCAATTCCCACAAATTGGTACCTGTTTGAATGGCTTAAAGGAGGTAGTTAGATCGGCTGCCTTTTCAATTGTTTTTTTGATTTCAGCAACTTTGGTGTCTCTATCAAACCGAATCTGTGTTAGCAATCCGCCATTAAGGATCTTTGCGATTTTATTACATTCAACAATTTTTTCGTTTTTGATTGAAAGTTGAAGAATTTCGGTTGCATCAAATGAAATACCTTCTGAGTAAGGTTTTCCTTGAAGAGATTGTAAAACAGAATTCTTTCCATATTTCTCTCCATCCAATGTTGCAAATCTTGCAGAGCCTTCACTTTGAATCATGCATATACTAACGTTATCTCCAATTTCTTTTCCTTTCTTCTTTGCAACATCTACTGCTGTTTCAATTACTTTATGTAAAATCTCTCTTCCTTCTTTGTTGTCTTCAAATCCTAGAATGTTAAAGACGGCTTCATGTAAGCCCACTAGATTAACAATAAGTGTACTAGTACTTCGTTGCATGTATTGAGTATTTCCAGCAAGAATTGGATTTAGACCTCGTCTTGTCAGATCAGAAATATCTTTCTTTCTTAATGACATTGAAGAAAGAGCTGGCTTCATCAATAGTGCTAATCGTGCTCTAAAGTAAGTTTCATCTTTGTTTGATTCAAATGCAAGTCGAGGTAGATTAATTGATAGAGATTGGAATTTAATTGATGTTGCTCCTGTGTTTTTTGTATCTTCTCTTAAGATTCCCTGAGTTGAAGCGCTTCCTTTAGAGAAAATTATTTTTCCACCAAGTGCAATTATTTCTGCTAATACATCAGATGAATCAGTTAATTTTGCTTTTTCGTAATCAATGATAAGACCAATTTTTGGGATTGGTGTGATTTTCACGTAGTTTTTGTATGCTAGAAGGATTGCTTTTACAATTTTTTGATCGGAACCTAGTTGGATTATAAAAGAGACAAGGGTTGGGTTGTGACTATATTGTGATGTTGTAGAAGATATAGCAAAGGCATCGGTTAATTTTTGTTCTAAATCTAATGAATTTTTGGTATGTTTGACTAATAACTGGGCTAGTCCATCCATTACTACTTCTTGTGATACTTCCTTTGAGATCAAAGAGATTATCATTGAAAGTGCAGAGGTTAGATTATCTAGAGTTTTAATTGATGGAATTCTACTTACGCCTAGGGCTTTGCCGCGTAAATCAATTCCATCTTCGATTAATTCTTTTAGATTCACAAAAATTGTATCAGGTAGGAGGGACCATACTCCAGGATTTGTAATATGTAGGTCTCCAGACAGGTGAGAATCTGACACATCTTTTGGTAGGGTATTTAATAGAAGGTGTTCTGCAAACACCGTTTGTCCTGTCTTATACAAGAGACCCTCTGCTCCATTGTCTACATTTTCTACATTTGAAATCATTTCTTTTACCTCAAATACTGGCATTCCAAGTCTTGCCAGTTTGTTTCTATATTCTTCGTGACCATGTTCTAAAAGAACAGAGTTTACCATCTCACGAATAAGTGAACCAGTAAGATATGTTGTTTGATATTTATAAATCCGATTTTCTACTTCTTCTGTAATCTTTTGGGCTAATTCCAAAGGAAGACTTCCTTCACGTACTAAAGATTGAATTATTTTGTGAGAGTTAAACTCTTCAATTGATTCATGTGAAGTACGAACATACATTTTACCACTTTCTATGATTGAACGTTCTTCAATCTGTCTTGCAAGACTCAAAACTAGTTTTCCTAGATTTGTAATTGTATAACGCCTTTCTGATCTATTCAGCGCCACAAGTGATTGTCTCAATAATTTTCTCAGATGATAGGCAAATTTTCCGCTTTCTTTTTTTGACTTAAATCCAGCCAAGGATTTTAATTCAGAATAAGTTAACGGTCCTTTTGAGTTTAGAATTCTTAAAATATCAATTCTATTAGGGCTTGCCATAACAGAAAAGATCATTCTTACACGTTTTGATGTAGATTGTAGAATTCCTCCTCGCTTTGGTTCCTCTAACTCCTCCTCGCTCATTTCCATATTCATGTCTAAAAGATCATGGGGTAATTAAGATTTGTGACGGAATAATGATGTAGTATTTAGATCAGCTTTCTCTTACATCCAATGTAAATTCTGATGTTGAAAGAGTCTGTCCACATTCTGGACATTTATTGTTGTATGGTCTAATTACATCTTTTACAGACTTTAACATTTTCATGTTGGCGATCTTTTTTCCACATTTACCACAAATTATTTCAACGGACATATGAACTGGTGAAGTTTAAAATTATTAAAAATCCTTTTTGATTTTATTTCATACTTACGATAAATTAGATTCACTGTTTTTCGATCAAAATTCCACGATCGTCAAATCCAACAATTTTGGCCTTTGATCCAATTGGAAGATCTGATGGTTTTGAAATTCTAGCCATAAAGCCTGAAATTCTAAGGTTAGAGTTATCAAGATTAAGTACAACCCAGGCATAGGGGACATATTTTTCAAATCCTGCTGGAGGAACTGTGATGATAGTATATGTTGCAATAGAACCTTGGCCCTCAAGAATGACATTTTCAAATTCCTTATTTCCACAATTTTGACAATAATATACAGTCGCTAAATGCAATTCCCCACATTTTTTACATTTTCTTGCGATTACTTTGCCTAATTTGATTGCATCAATGAATTCCTGTTTGGAAGACAATTTACACACTTTGGAATATATGTACGGCACAACTCGCTCCTGTTGCTCCGAAATTCTGCGTTAAACCAATTTTTGCATCTTTTATTGTTCGTTCACCGGCTTTGCCGGTAAGTTGATCAAATACTTCAACAACTTGTCCCACACCTGTAGCGCCAATTGGGTGACCTTTTGATTTTAACCCGCCTGATGGATTAATGGGGATGCCACCATTTCGTGCAGTTTGTCCTTCACGCACACCTTCAACACCCTTACCTTTTTCAAAGAAACCCAAGTCTTCAGTATCAACTATTTCAGCTATAGTAAAACAATCATGAACTTCAGCAAAATCAATATCTTTTGGTGTTATTCCTGCCATTTTGTAAGCAGCTTCAGCTGCAATCTTAGTACTTGGTATTGTTGTTAAATGTTCACGTCCTTGAAGTGCAGCCGGTGAACCACCTCTTCCAGAACCAATGACTCTAATGTAATCTTTAGTATGATCTTTTGCAAATTTTTCACTACATATGATAACAGAACTTGCACCATCTGAAAAAGGACAACAATCGTAAAGTTTAAGCGGACTTGCAACTACGGCTGAATTCATTACATCGTCAATTGTGATTTTTTTTCTCAAATGCGCTTTTGGATTTAAGAATCCATTATCATGATTTTTTACTGCCACCATTGCAAGATCTTCTTCTGTAGCTTTAAACTCTGTAAGATAAGCTCTGGCCATAGATGCAAACAATCCTGGAAAAGATGCACCTGCCTGTCCTTCATAAAAAAAATCTGAACAGTAAGAAAAATAAGTTGTAGTCCATTCTGTTCCTGTATGTGTTACTTTTTCTACACCTGTTACTAAAACTACATCATAAAAACCAGCAGCAACATTTGCAAATGCTTCTCTAAATGAAACTGATCCACTTCCACATGCAGATTCAATTGACAAGGATGGTCGTTCAGATATTCCAAGATTACTCATGACAACTGGCCCTAGGTGAACTTGTTTATCAGCTACACCAAAAACATTGGAAATGTAACCAGCCTTGATTTCTTTAGGATCAATTCCTGCGCTATCAATAGCTTCAATTGATGCTTGAAGAGTAATATCAGAAATACTAGCATCAAGTTTTCCATACTTTGTGCTACCAGCACCTATAACACAAACATTTTCCACAAAAGACACTGACAAGAATCCCTATAAAAATTGTTCATACGTTTTCATTAAGCTAGTTCAAACAAAGATGATAATGGTTTTTCAAAAAAATATAACGCAAATTTTGAAAAGAAAAAATGGGGTTGTTTCAAGAAATATTGTAAAACCAACAAAAACCAAAGTAGTTGTTTTAAAAAACGAAATTAAACAATATTTTGATAATAATGGATACCTGTCTTGGTCTTCAAAGAAAAAAATGTATATTATTTTAGGAACAAATTCGCCTCAAAATGGACTTGTACAATGTCCAGAATGCAAAATAGGGGAATTAATGGTAATTAGATCCTATAAAACAAAAAAGCGCTTCCTTGGATGCTCAAATTATTATAATGGATGTAAGGCCTCATCGCCTCTTTTACAAAAGGCAAAGTTACGAGCAACAAAGATTCCATGTGGCTTGTGTTCATGGCCAATTATTATATTTCGATATAGTAGAAAGCAAAAATGGACTAGACAGTGTTCAAATATCGGATGCCAAAGTAGAAATCTTAAAGTTTGAATAAAGATCTGTTCTTCTGTTCTTAAGAAGGGGTAACATTTTTCTTGTTTGTTTTACTTTATCAAGAGAGATACTGACTAAACCAATTCCTTGTCTTTTTTTCATATCAAGTAATATTTTTCCAAATGGATCTACTACAATGCTGCGTCCACAGTAAATGTTACCAACTTGGTCTGGAGCAATGATATAACAACCATTTTCTATGGCACGAGTTTTGTTTATTGTTATCCAGTGGTCCTCTTTCATTTTACCTTGAACCCATGCAGAAGGTGCAACTAAGATCTCTGAACCAGCAGATGCAAGACTGCGCGCCATTTCAGGAAATCTTAGATCATAACAAATGAGCATTCCAAGTTTTCCTATACTAGTTCGTGTTGGTAATGAAATTTTTGAACCTGGTATCATTTTGTTAGATTCTCTAAATCCTAACGCGTCATAGAGATGAATCTTTCTGTATGTAGAAATAACTTTTCCTGACTTGTTAACAAGAAAAGATGTATCATATACATGATTTTTCTTTGTGCTTTTTTCATAAAATGTTCCTACAACTTGAATAGAATTTTGTTTAGCAGCTTCTGCAACTGATCTTACAAATGGCCCCTTAATACTTTCAGCCAATGATGCAAGCTTTGCTGGGCTTTGAGAAGACGTTGTGTAAAACATCATAAACTCTGGAAATGCACAAAGTTCTGCACCACAATTTGCTGCTTTTTCTATATAATTTAAAATTCGTTTAAGATTTTGATTTTTATCTGTTGAAGCTTTGAATTGTACTATTGCTATCTTTGACATGAGTGTTGTAAAAACAATTAAAATAAAAGATTATTGTAATGTAACTTTACTAGATAGGGAAGAATCGAATAATAGTTCAAAGATATTGGTTTATCTTCAAATAACCCTTGCTTCAAACTTTGTATGGACTTTATGATAAAAAATTATGAAGAAAAAACGATCAGAATATGACAGATCTTTATCGCTTACTACCAGAGGAAATGGAAAAGATGGTTATGGAACTGGGACAACCACGATATCGTGCAGATCAGATTCTTTTTCCTATATACAACAAATTTCCAAAGGACATATCTGAACTACGACAGCTTCCTATAGAATTACGAGATACGCTAATTGCAGAAGGATATACAATTGGTTCTGCAAATGAAGTACACCGTATTGTAAGTGAAGATGGTGATACAACAAAATTACTTCTCAATCTTGTAGATGGAATACCTGTTGAAACAGTTCTGATACAGTATCCACCATCAAAGGATAATGGTCACCCTAGGTCTACTATCTGTGTTTCAACACAAGTTGGTTGTGCAATGGGTTGCATATTTTGTGCCACGGGTCAGATGGGATTTAAGCGAAACATAAAAGCCGAAGAAATTGTTGCACAAGTAATACACTTTGCCCGTCTTCTTCAAGAACGTGGTGAACATGTTACTAACCTAGTCTTTATGGGAATGGGCGAACCACTAGCAAATTATGATGAGACTATACGTGCGGTTCGCTTATTAATACACAATCGAGGTTTTGGAATTGGACAACGTCACATAACTATTTCTACAATAGGTATAATCGATGGTATAGATCGTCTTGCCGATGAGGATCTTCAGGTTGGACTTGCTATTTCACTACATGCACCAAATGACAAATTACGTAAGAAACTTGTACCTACTGCAGGTCCACATTCTGTAGATGATTTGATCTCTGCCGGAAGACGTTTCTTCAAGAAGACGGGACGACGTGTTACATTTGAATATGCTCTAATTGAAGGCATTAATGATTCCACAGAGATTGCAACTGAGCTTGCGGATTTATTACATGGCAATGGTTCACATGTGAATTTAATTCCAATAAACCCAACCGCAGGAAACTTTCAACGTCCAGAAAGACAAAATGTCATTGAATTTGAACGAATACTCACTAACGCTGGAGTGAATTGTACGGTGAGAGTGGAAAAAGGGTCGGAGATCTCAGCTGCATGTGGTCAATTACGAACCGATATTGTAGGTTGATTGAATTTTTGATAAAGTATTAAGATGTGTATAACAGAAATTTTTGATTTAATATTACATGTAAAAATAAAAAAATGAATTAGAGTTGGTTTCCTGCCATAAACCAATTTTCTTTTGGTTTTTCATCAAAAACCACAATTACATGATTTTCTTTGGTCTTTAGAATTTCAACTGCAGACTTTGTGATTGCTTTTACATAGTCCTCTTTTTGTTGTTGAGTTCTGCCAGGGTATAGTGAGACGGTAATTAGAGGCATGAATTATTCTGAAATACCTCCTGATTTATTCCTTAAAGAGTGAATTAACTATCGCCTTTCCAGCCATATCGTGTCCCATAGGTAAATTCAGCACTATGAGTTTTTTTGTATAAATATCCAGTAGCTAATCCTATTAGAAAACCACCAATATGTGCCATGTATGCTACTCCCCCTCCAGCAATACCAAAACCACCAATAAAGAATGGGAGTAGATTTTGAAAGATGAGCCAAAAAGGCAAAAACCATTTTGCTTGAATGTGGATCATTCTCCAAAAAAATCCAAGCATCATAAAAGTCATAATTTTAGATCTTGGAAAAAGTATGAGATATGCACCTAAAACACCAGAGATTGCACCAGATGCTCCAACTGCTGGAATAGAGCTTAATGGATCAATTACAATGTGAGCTAAACCTGCACCGATTCCCCAGAAAAGATAAATTCCAAGAAACTTTGCTCTACCAAATTTGAACTCAATGTTATCACCAAAAATCCATAGAAATAACATATTGCCACCTAAATGCATTAATCCACCATGAAGAAACATCGAGCTTAACAACGAAACGTATGGCATGTCAGGACATGGAATTTGCATTCCTGGTTGAATGATATAGTTAGAACCAGTAATACAAGTTGGTACAGCTCCCCATTCAAAGAATAATGTTGCAGCTTGCTGATTTGAAAATTCCCAAAATTGACCTGTATATACTACTTCATAGAAAAATACTATCACATTTATGATAATGAGAAGAATAGTTAGTTTTGGTTTGAACCATGTTGGGTGGGGATTTTCATCCCGAAGTGGAAGCATGAATTACTTTGCTTATTGAAAATTTGTATAATAGTATTTCAGAAAAACTATACAGAGATTATTCCTTGTTGAATTAGATATTGAATTCCATTTGCAAAGTCCTCATCAGAAATTAATCCTTCTGACCACCAGCCTGCGTTATTTCTAACCCAATCAGGAATTACTGCATTTTTTGGTGCTTCTCCACTAGTTATAGGTGGAACTTTGATAATACTCTCCTTAATCATAAATTCGATTCCAGAAGCAAAGTCATTATCTGTAATTGCCCCATCTGACCACCAACCTGCGTTATTTCTAACCCAATCAGGAATTGAAATTTTGGATGATGGCTGTTGATTATTATTTTGTGGTTTAATGCTACCTGGTTCTACTTCAATAAGTCCTGAACCAATTCCTGCGTATTTAGGATCATATTTAATTCCCTGACCAAAAACTTCAATATCAAGACGATAGGTTTCTTGAGATGGTATCTTTACTCTTTGAATATCTAGTCCTTCGGAAGCTAGAATGCCTGGCATGTTAGAATCACTTCCAAGATTTTGAAATATTATTTTATTATTTTGATCAATTAAATAAAGACCATAATGAATATCCTTCAAAAGATTTCTATTTTCATCAAAGAATGTAATTTCAAATGGAATTTCGTCATTTACACCATAGGAGCTATCCCATGAAACCTGTACAGTTGTTCCTACCGGTTTAAGTGATTTTTTATTTACAAGATAAAAGTCAAAAGAATTTTTTACAATTTCGCTTTGGGGGACTAAATTAAATTTCATTGTTTGTTTATCATAGTGAGATGAACCTAATTTGTCATTAATTCTTTGTAATTCTGAACCAGATACAAGAAAATGAATTATGTTTGTATCTTCAATGGAATAAGGATCAAGTAATAAGACTCTACTATCAACTTCTACACCATCAACATAACCTTTGAATTGTTTTCCTTCAGCATATGGAGCAAAACTTTTTGGGACACGAATTTCTTCGTGTACAACTTTTACCAAATTAATATAATCTGGTGACCAATCAAAATCCATATCAAATGATAGAGAATTATCTGAGTTTTGGAATTTGAAATCTTTTACTTCGTCATAATAGGTTTTAACAACTACTGGAATTTCTTGAGCTTGTGCAGATTGAATAAGAAAATTCTGTTCTTCTGCAATGCTTACGAATGTGTCAAAGCTTAATAGTTGTGCAACTTGGGTTCGTGGACTGGATGCACCTTCAATATCTACTCGTATATAGTACAATCCACCTTTATCAAAAATAGGGCCAGTAATTGTTGGTCTTCCACCTCCATAAACATACAAAGCACCTGGTGCACTAACATGTTCAGATCCACCATAGGTAGTACAATCAATTAGTCTTATTTCATTACATCCCAATACTGGTTTTAATTCAACATTAAGTTCTCCGTCTGTATCAAAAAACAAATTTCTTGCCAACAAATCTCCACTTCGCCAGATTTCTACTCGATAAGTAACTTGATCAAAGTTCTTGTCAGTTAATTGATCAAAAAATCTTACAGCCATGTTTGCACTAGTTAC